>CAYNQQ010000062.1:0-5848 GCA_964399385.1 uncultured Candidatus Bathyarchaeia archaeon
GGCCATACCCCCACCCCCCGAGCGCCCTGAGGAGAGGCGTGCCGAGAAACCAGCCGCGCCACCCCCCTCACCCGAGAGCCTCAGGGCAAGGGCTGGCCTGACGGACGAGGAGCTCGACAGGATATTACGCATACTGAAGGAGAGGCGTAGGAAGACGTGAGGGGGCCGCGCCAACGGCCCCTCAGTAGATGAGGAGCGGGAACCATCCACCCCGCCTGTGGAACTTCCCCCTTATGGGTATCCTCGTGCCGCAGTGAGGGCACCTCATCTGCTCGTCCAGCTTCCACTCCGAGATCTCGAATCCATACCTCTTTATCAGTACCTCGTGGCAGTTAGGGCAGTAGGTGTGCTCGCCCGGGTTCCCGGGCAGGTTCCCGACATAGACGTACTTTAGGCCCTCCTCGAGGGCTATCTCCCTGGCCCTCCTCAGCTTGGAGATGGGGGTCGGCTCCTTGTAGGCCATCTTGTAGCAGGGGAAGAAACGGCTTATGTGGAGGGGCGTGTCCGGCCCGAGGTTCTCGTAATGCCATTTGCATAACGCCCTTATCTCCTCATCGCTGTCGTTCAGGCCCGGGATTATGAGGTTCGTGGTCTCCACGTGGATGCCCTTCTCCTTCATGGCCACGGTGGCCTGGAGCACGTCCTTGAGCGAGCCCTTGCAGTAGCGCCTGTAGAAGTCCTCCGTGAAGGCCTTTATGTCCACGTTGGCCGCGTCTATGAGGCCCGCGACGGCATCGAGGGCCTCGAGCGATATGTAGCCGTTCGTCACCAAGACGACCTCGAGCCCCCTGGCCTTGGCCAGCTTGGCCACATCCTCGACGTACTCGAGCCAGATTATGGGCTCATTGTAGGTTATGGATATGGATGGGCAACCGTATTTCTCGGCCAGCCTGACGACTTCCTCGGGCTCCATCTTCACGGTCCTGTAGTCCTCGGGCCTGACCTGTGATATGTGGTAGTTCTGGCACCAGGGGCACTTGAAGCTGCAGCCGACGGAGCTTATGGAGAACGTGAGGCTGCCGGGCTCGAAGTGGAACAGGGGCTTCTTCTCTATCGGGTCCACGGCGCTCGCGGATACCTCACCGTATATGAGGCTGTAGAGGGTGCCGCCCCTGTTCTCGCGGGTCCCGCAGAAGCCCCTCTCGCCCGGCTTTATGACGCACCTGCGGGGGCATATAGTGCATCTCACCAGCCCTCCCTCGAGCTTCTCGTAGAAACGGGCCTCTCTTACCGGCATGCTCGCTCGTTCTTAAGTCCTCAGGCACCGGTATTAGTTTTTGCCAGGGGATCACGACAGTTTATAAATGGGGCCTGGCCTCCCAACCACGGTGAAGGAATGGCAGAAGAAGTGGTTAAGAAGATAAGAGAGATCTTAGATGAGCTGGGTCTTAAATACAGGTATGTCGATGAGGACAAGCTCTTCGTGATACCCGTGACAACGGAGGCAAGGAAGTTCAACGTCCTCATCATGGTCAGGGGCGACTGGATCACGACGGTGGCCCTGGCGGCCAAGAAGGAAGAGCTCCCAAAGGACCTGGACGAGAGGGAGTTCTTCAGGACCCTTCTGAGGCTCTCCCTCGAGCTCAGCGAGGTCACCTACGGCCTCACGGAGCTGGGCGATGTGGTGGTCCACGCCGAGACGCACGTCAGAGCTCTCTCGAAGGAGAACTTCAAGATAGAGCTCGCCTCCGTGATGTTCGGCGTGGATTACTTCGCCAAGGAGGTGGCGACCAAGTACCCGAGGGTCAGGGTGCCCGATGAGGTGACGAGGAAGATATATTACTACATAGCTTAGCTGGTGGGGGAGGCGAGGGCATGGCCGGGAGGTTCCTGCGCCTCTTCAAGCCCATCTCGAGGTTCCTGCCCGAGGTATCGCCCCCCGAGAAGAGACCGGGCTTCGGGGCCAAGCTGGCCTGGACGGCCGTGGCCCTCGTGGTCTACCTCGTGATGTGCGAGATACCCCTTTATGGCGCCAAGACAGCCGGTGGGGCCGACCCCTTCCTCTACATGAGGGTCATTTTCGCCTCGAGACGCGGGACGCTCATGGAGCTCGGGATCGGGCCCATAGTGACGGCCGGCCTCGTCCTCCAGCTCCTGGTGGCCTCGAGGATGATAGAGTGTGATTTCACCAACCCCGAGGACAGGGCCCTCTTCACGGCGGCCAACAAGTTCTTATCCATAGTCCTAACGGCCGCCAACGCCCTGGCCTACATACTTGGGGGCTTTTACTCGGGCAGGGAACTTGATTTCGTGACGGCCTCCATAATCTTCGCCCAGCTCGTCATGGCAGGCCTCATCATAATACTCCTGGACGAGATGGTCCAGAAGGGCTGGGGCTTCGGGAGCGGGATAAGCCTCTTCATCTTGGCCGGGGTAGCCCAGAACGTCCTCTGGGATACCTTCAACCCGATAAAGGTCGGAGATGACCTGAGCCACGGGGCCCTCATAGCCACCGTCCAGGCCATCATGGATAAGAAATGGGAGGCCCTCTACGACAGGCAGGGCTACCCGACCCTCGTCGGCCTCGCGGCCACGATAGGCGTCTTCCTCACGGTCATCTACATGCAGGGCGTGAGGGTCGAGATACCCATATCCTACGCGAGGATGAGGGGGTTCAGGGGCCGCTACCCCATAAGCCTGCTCTACGTCTCCAACATACCCGTCATATTCTCCTCCGCCCTCTTCGCGAACATCTACTTCTTCTCCCAGATACTGTGGCGCAAGTATAACAGGGAGCACCAGATCTTCTGGCTCGACCTCCTCGGCTGGTTCGAGGAGACGGAGAGAGGGGTCAAGCCGGCGGGGGGCCTCGTCTACTACCTGGTGGCGCCGAGGGGCATAGGAGAGGTCGTCGAGAACCCGCTCAGGGCCGTGATCTACCTCATCATAATGGTGGTCTCCTGCGGTCTCTTCGCCCGCCTCTGGCTCGAGGTAGGAGGCCTCGACCCGGCCACGGTGGCGAGGCAGCTCGTGGACTCCGGCATGCAGATACCGGGCTTCAGGCGCTCCTACCAGGCCGTTAAGAAGCTCCTGGAGCGCTACATACCGACCGTCACCATCCTCGGGGGTATCCTGGTGGGCCTGATAGCTGCTCTATCGGATTTCCTGGGCGTCTTCGGGACCGGGACGGGTATCCTGCTGGCCGTGGGCATAGTCTATCAGTACTACCAGATACTGGTGAGAGAGCGCATAGAGGAGCTCCACCCAGGCCTGGCCAGGCTCCTCGGGGCCTGATGGCGCTCCTTATTTAGCCCGCCGCCGAGGCCGATCGGTGGCCGGGATGGACCTCCCGGGGCTGCGCTTCCTCCTCTCGACCAGCGTCACCTCCAGGGACGTAAGGGGCTCGCACGTCCTGGTCTACAGCGAGTGCCTGAGGGAGGAATGGCCAGATATACTGGCCAGGGAGGCGGAGGGGCGTCTGGCCCTGGCCGTGTGCCTCGAGAGGGAGCATATAAGCCATATAACTGCCAAGCTGGCCACCATGATGGTCATGGGCCGGCCGGCAAGCATCACGGCCCTCACAGTGGACGGCTCCCCCCACTGCGTCCAGGTCCACTTCGCCCTCCAGCAGGCCCTCAGGCTGACGGGCCTCGAGGTCCCTGTCAGGCACCTCGTGGTGGAGAAGGGGATCGTGTACGAGATAGGGCCAGAGGTCATCAGGAAGGCCAGGCACCTCTCCGAGGTAGCCGCCCTCATGAGGGCGGGAGGTGGCGTTAAATAGCTATGTGGGCCTTTCTGGGCGATGAACGACCACCACACTCACCGGGGACAGCTTACGGGTACATAAGTCATTACTTACCAATACTAACGCTCGACGTTTCATGCGTTTCTTCGCTTTTTCCTTTAAGGCCTTCCTAATTAATGTTCTCATGATGGGGCCTGGCTTGACGCCATACCTGTCGAGCAGCTCCTTCAGACGGGGGCTTAGTCTAATTTTAACTCCACGCACCACAGAGCCCACTACAAAGCCCGTCACCAGGCCCAGCGCCACGCCTAATACTAAGGCCGAGAACCAGCTCAATTCCGCGTTATCCCCCATGGATAGCTTCATATAAGTTTTGTCTTAAAGGCCAGATGCTTATAGGCCCTTTTGAAGCCCGGCTTGGAGCAGAAGGCCGAGACCCCCGTGGCGGCCGGTACGTTCTTACCGCGACGGCCCTGGTCCTCAGAGAGCGCGGGCAGCGTTCAATCCTTAAATAGGCTGGCCCCCCAGCACCCTAACGGTCCCGCGGCCGTAGTCTAGCCTGGACCAGGACCCCGGCCTTCCACGCCGGTGACCCGGGTTCAAATCCCGGCGGCCGCACCACGGTCGGGGTTCACCGTCATTCCAAAGCCGGGCTTAAGGGTGATTAACGTGCGTTAAAGACCGGCGCGAGCTGGTCAGGGAACTTGGCCATATTCATACGTGCTGAGCGCGAGTTTTTCGCGGAAGACGCGTACTCCGCGTTTCTCGTATTCGTCTTTGTAAACCCATAGATCCCTCTCCTCTACGAGTGAGGCGAGCTTAGAGGCGCCTATCCATACGAATATCTCCCTGAGCCTCGGGGTCACTATTCTTGGCGTGGTTTTGACACCTCTCTTCTTAAGGCCATCTACCAGCTCTTTCATCAACCTCTTGGGGAGGCCCTTCAGCATGCTCGTTCCACCACATAGGATTATACGCCTTAGTAGCTCTCTCCTCAGATCTATATCACACGTCATGATGCTGTCGATGATAAGGCTTGGTAGGGGCTTGATATCTGCTCCGATTAGCGATGGATTGAAGAGGACCTCGGGCGCGAGGAATATCTCTTCTTCCAACCTTATCGTGGTTCCATCAATAAGCTTATAGGTGCCTTTAGCCCTCTTTATTTCCGCCCCTCTCTCAGCTATACCGGTATAGAGGTCCTCTGGCCACGTCTTCTCCCTCCTCAGTCTTTCGGCCTCCTCCTTCGGGTCTAAGGCTACATAACACAATCTCTCCTTGATCTCCTTCGCTATCTCCGTCCCCATTATGGTGGTCAGGTAATAGCCCTTATGCATTAGCAACCGTATGAGGTATGCGGTTATATCTTGGCCACCGAGCGGTACTATCTTTGCAGCCTTCGGGATAATGAACCCTTTGTATATCGGAACCAGCTGCGTGAGCCCGTGACCTATATCCACGACCATGCCCGTGCTTTTCCCGTACGCGTACAGAGCGAGTAGCGGTTGGACCTCGATCTGAAGGGCCTCGACATTAAATTCTTTAAACATTATTTCGGCGATCTTCTCCCTTATTTTATCAGGTGTGAAGAGAGGTTCTGTGAGAAGCACCTTGCACTCAGACGGCGTGACCTTCAGCAGTTTAAACGCGAAATCCCATAGCGTTTTCATCACATCCCAGTTTTCGATAACACCTCTTTTCACGGGCCTTGATAATTGTAACATGCTTTTTAGACCTACGACCCTCCTACCAACCACAGGGGTGCCTAACATAGTAGGGAACACGTACTCGGGTCTTTTCTTACCAGCAAAGCCTACCTTCATGAAGCCCGTACCGTTATCGAAAGCTAATATATTCCTCCCCATCGCCCCCACCATCCCCTCGTTATCAGGTAGGTTTTAAAAATTAGCGTAACCCCTCAGGGGTTGAGGGGTCACGCTCTCTATGCCGAGGCCTCCCCGGATAAGCTCATGAGTACGGGAGGGGCGCCGGTCTTCATCTAAATGCCCCATCAGGAGAGCTGGATTGTTCTCATAGTGAGAGTCAGGCCCTTGACCGTGCGGGGTAGTGCTCTACAGCAGGATTGGCCTCCTTTTGGCGCCGGGGGTGGGATTCGAACCCACGAGGGCCATACGGCCCACGGGCTCTCAAGGCCCGCCCCTT
>CAYNQQ010000063.1:0-2807 GCA_964399385.1 uncultured Candidatus Bathyarchaeia archaeon
GTCGTCGGGGCCTCGAGGCACGTGAATAAGGCCGGCCACGTCATCTTCAAGAACCTGGCCGAAAACAGGCGCAGGGGCCTTTTGAAGGCGGAGCTCTACGCCGTTAACCCCAAGGCAAGAAGCGTGCTTGGCTTCGATTGCTACCCGAGCCTGAGACGCCTCCCGGGGCCCGTAGAGCTCGTCGTCATCGTCGTGCCGGCCAAGTACGTGCCCGAGGTCCTCAGGGATGCGGCCAGGAAGGAGGCGAGGGCAGCCATAATAATAAGCTCGGGCTTCGGGGAGGTGGGCAACCACCAGCTCGAGGAGGAGGTGGTCCGCATAGGCCGGGACGCGGGCATAAGGATACTCGGCCCCAACTGCCTCGGCGTCTTCAACCCCTACACGGGTGTTGACACGCTCTTCCTCCCCGAGACGAAGGTCCTCGCCACGGGGGAGGAGGTAGTGGCCACCCCGAGACCCATGCCGGGCAATATAGCCTTCCTTAGCCAGTCCGGGGCCTTTGGGGCAGCAGCCCTCGATTACATGACCGGGATACAGCTCGGCCTCAGCGTCTTCGTGAGCTTCGGGAACAGATGTGATGTGGATGAGGCGGATGTGCTCGAGTACCTCAAGGAGGACGAGAACACCAAGGTCATACTCATGTACATAGAGGGCGTGAGGGACGGGCGCAGGTTCATGAAGGTGGCGGGGGAGGTCACCCGCAGGAAGCCCATAGTGGCCCTGAAGTCCGGCAGGACGAGGGCTGGGGCCAGGGCCACCAAATCCCACACGGGCAGCATGGCGGGCGTCGACGAGATCTACGAGGCGGCCTTCTCCCAGTGCGGCATCATAAGGGCGCAGAACATGGAGCAGTTCTTCGATATAGGTAAGGCCTTAGCCATGCAGCCCCCGGCCAGGGGGCCCAATATAGCCATAATAACCGATGCCGGTGGGCCCGGCATAATGGCCGTTGATGAGTGCGAGCTAAGGGGGCTGGTGGTCCCGGAGTTCTCCGAGGAGACGAAGGCCAAGCTGAGGAAGCTCATAGAGGAGGGCAAGATACCTCCTTTCGCGGCCATAGGGAACCCCATAGACCTGACCGGCTCGGCCACCTCCGAGATGTTCGAGGAAGCCCTGAGGATAGCCCTCGAGGACCCGGATATACACGGCGTTATAGTCATGGGCCTCCACCACGTCCCGGCCCTCTCCGAGGACTACGTGGATAAGGTGGCCGCGATAGCTAAGGAGCACGATAAGCCGGTGGTGGCCTGCGATATTGGTGAGACGGAGATGGCGGTCTACATCAGGAGGAAATTCGATAAATACGGCATACCGGCCTGCGAGTCGCCCGAGGACGCCGCGACCGTCATGAGGGCCCTCGTGGCCTACGGACAATACCTCATGAGGGTGGGCGAGCTCAGGTAGGGGGTCCGCTATGCCCTCCCGGCCCGGCCTCGTGTTGGCGGTCGTGGGCAGGAAGGGTGCCGGCAAGACCAGGGTGATAGAAGAGCTCGTCAGGGCCCTTAGGGCCAGGGGCCTTAAGGTCTGCACGGCCAAGCACGTCCCTGAGGAGGATTTCAGCCTCGACACGCCCGGTAAGGATTCCTGGAGGCATGCGGAGGCGGGGGCAGAGCTCGTGGCCCTGGTCTCCCCGCGCGAGCTATGCGTCATGAGGAGGCTGAGGGGTGAGGAGACCGGCATAAGGGACCTATTGTCCATGGCGGGGAGGTGCGATATCCTCCTTATGGAGGGCTTCAGCTCCCTCCTGGGCCGCGAGCCCGGGGTGCTGAAGATAGCTGTCGTGAAGTCCCCGGATGAGGCGAGGGAGATGGAGGCCAGCAGCGCCATAAGGCCCGTGCTGGCCTTCGTGGGGCCCGGGAGGGCCGAGGGGCTGAAGGCCCCTTACCTCGGCTTCGGGGATCTCGGCCAGCTCGCCGATAGGATAGCCAGCATGCTGCCTGGGAGACCGAGGGCAAGCCTCTCCCTGGACGGGCGTAAGATCCCCCTCAACCCCTTCGTCCAGGAGCTCCTGAGGAAGCTCGTCCTGTCCTTCGCCTCCTGCCTGAAGGGCGTCGAGGTATCCGGCGATGAGGAGGTAGAGGTCTTGATAAGGAGGAAATCGGAAGAGGGCTGAGGGGGTCCATACGGGCGGCAGGACCGTCCTCTGCGCGGTGCTCGTCCTCCTGCTCCTCGCCCTGACGGCCCCCCATAAGCCGGGGCGGGCCGGGGCCGTGAGCACGCCCCTGCTGTCCGGGGTAGAGAAGCCCCGGGGCACCTACTTCCTCTGGAGGGCCGAGCTCGCCTCAGAAGTCGTCTTCCTCGCCTGTGTCGAGGTGGAGGACCAGGTCCTGGCCTTGGCCGCCATCAATAAGTCCGGGAGCTACCAGCTCCTGGCCCTGAACGCCAGCGATGGGTCGCGGGTGGCCTCGGGGCCCGAATCCCCTTACCGCCCCTACGGGCTGGCGGCCGTGGGCCAGTATCTGGCGGTGGCGGCCGAGGGAGAAGGGGCCTACCTCCTGGCGGTCTACAACTCGAGCCTGAGGCCCGTTTACACCCGCAAGTTCAGCACCCAGCTGGGGGGGCCGTGGGCAGCCCCTGGCGGCCTGGTGGTCCTCGCGGTCAACGACACCCTGATAGGCTTCTCGGTGGACGAGATGCGCGATAGATGGTCAACTGTCCTCGCGGGCGCCGATAAGCTATCCGCACTCCCCCTGGAGGAGGGCATAGCCGTCTTATGGCACCAAGGCTACACCTGGGCCCTCGGCCTGGTATCGCCTGACGACGGCTCCATCAGGGCGAGCCGGGGGCTGGGCCTGGCCTGGGCCTCG
>CAYNQQ010000063.1:2907-5835 GCA_964399385.1 uncultured Candidatus Bathyarchaeia archaeon
GAGCTGGCCCTCCGGGTGAGCTCGGCCTTCTGGACCGGGCGGGACCACGTGGCCCTATCGACGGGCTCGGGTCTGGTCCTCGCCAAGATCTCGGCCAGGGCTGGCGAGATCGAGGTCCTATGGCACGTGGCCTGCTCCCTCGCCCGCCCCCTCCCGGACTTAGATGGCGATGGCCTTGGGGAGGTCCTGGTCTCGGAGGGGGCGACCGTGGCCTGCATCTGGGGCTCCTATGACGACCGGCCCCCCGTCGTCGAGGAGGTATGGCCTCCCGATGGGTTCTCCACGGCCTTCAGCCACGTGCTCCTGATGGCCAAGGTCGAGGACGAGGGGAGCGGCGTGAGCAGGGTGGTCTTCGTGGTGGATGGCCGGGAGGTGAACGCCACCTACGACTCGGGCCGTTATGTGGCCTACATATGGCTGACCGAGGGTAACCACACCTGGATGGTGGTGGCCCACGATAGGGCCGGCCTATCGGTATCCTACGGGCCCCTAAGCCTGGTCGTCAACACGAGCTTCTTCGGGCGGCCCGGCTGGCACGATGATGTCCTGTTCTTCGGGCCCTGCGCGGGCGTGATAATAGCCCTGGCCGCCTACGTCCTGAGGAGGAAGGGGGGAGTCGGGCGGGCCCCTCAGTCCCCCGGCCCCACATAATAATACTCGCCCATGGCCTTCTGGAGCCTGTCCAGCCTTGAGCCCTCCTTGTTGACCCTCGGCCTCTTGGTATCTGGGTCTCGCCTGAACGTTATGCCGATCTCCCTAAGGAAGGTGTTCATGCCGTCCCTAAGCGACATGGGGGAGCTCGCGTGCCCCCTGACGCCCGGCTGGCCCGAGAAGACCATCAGCCTGTCCGCCACGAAGTCCTGGACTATTATGTCGTGTTCTACCACGAAGGCAGCAGCCCCCCTGACTTCTACCACACGCCTTATGGTCCTCGCGACCGTCAGGCGCTCCTCCACGTCCAGGTAGGCGCTCGGCTCGTCCAGTAGGTATAGGTCTGCCTTCCTCGTGAGGCAATCCGCTATGGCGACGAGCTGGAGCTCCCCACCGCTCAGCTCGGATACATCACGGTCCATGAGCTTCTCGAGGCCGAGGGGCTCTATCACCTCGGCCCTGTACCAACTGGAGGACATATCGGCCCCCGCCTCCTCGAGGAGCTCCCCCACCGTTCCCTCGTAGGCCGTGGAGATGTACTGCGGCTTGTAGGAGACCCTCGGCGCGCCCGTGATGTACTCGCACTCATCGGGCTCCACGACCCCGGCCAGCATCTTCACGAAGGTGGTCTTGCCTATCCCGTTCGGGCCCAGGATGCCTATGACCTCGCCCTGGTGTATCTCGCCAGGCTCGACGGTGAGCTCGAACTGGCCATCGTATCGCTTGCGCATCCGCCCCCACCTGAGCAGGATGGCCTCCCCCGGCCACGAGACGGTGGGCGGTTTGACGTGGAACCTTATGGGCTCCCTCCTGAACCTGATGTTCTCGTCCGGGATGTAACCGTTCAGGTAGATGTTTATGCCCACCCTGACGCCGTGGACATGCGATACTATGCCGTAGACGCCGGGGGACCCATATATTATGCATATCTTATCGGATAGGTAGTCTAAGACAGCAAGATCGTGCTCCGCCACCACGACCATCTTGCCCTCCCGGACGAGCTTCCTTATGGCCCTCGCCGCCCTGAGTCTCTGCCTCACGTCGAGGTAGCTGGTGGGCTCATCGAAGAGGTAGATATCGGCATCCCTGGCCAGCACGGCAGCTATGGCGACGAGCTGGAGCTCCCCACCGCTCAGGACCCCTATTTTGCGGTCCAAGAGGCCCTTGAGGCCGAGGTCCTCGACCAGCAGGTCCAGGACCCCTCTCTCGTCCACCTTCTCCAGGAGCTCTCCCACCCTGCCCTTCACGACCTTCGGTATCTTATCCACGTACTGGGGCTTGAAGGATATCCTGAGCTCGCCCGAGCTCAGGGCCCTGAAGTACTCTTGGAGCTGGGAGCCGGAGAAGAAATCTATTATCTCATCCCAGCCCGGCGGGTCCTCGTAACGGCCGAGGTTGGGCTTTATCCTGCCGGCGAGGATGTTGAGGGCCGTCGATTTGCCCGTCCCGTTCTGGCCCAGGAGGCCCAGGACGGCCCCCTTAATCGGCACTGGCAGCCTGTAGAGCTTGAAGGCGTTGGGCCCGAACCTGTGGACGCATTCGCCCTCTATCTCCTCCGGGACCCTGACGACGGATAGGGCCTTGAACGGGCATTTCTTGACGCATATCCCACAGCCCGTGCAGAGGAGCTCCGATATCAGGGGCTTCCCGTCCGGCCCGACCTTGATGGCCTCGATGCCCGTCATGACCATGGGGCAGAAACGCATGCAAACGAAACCGCATTTCTTCGGCTGGCACCTGTCCCGCTCTACCACGGCTATCCTCGGCATGGCACATCACGCAGAATAAGGCGGTGGCCGGCCGGGAGGAGGGCTAAATCACCACTCCTCTTCCTCCCACTCCTCTTCCCATTCTTCCTCTTCCTCCCAGCCCTCCTCCTCCCATTCTTCTTCCCATTCCTCTTCTTCCCACTCCTTTACGGTTTCTATCATGATGCTCCCCGAGCGGGGGTGGGCATGAGGGTGTTTTTAAACCTTATTATCACGCGTGAGGCCGCCGGGGGCTCTTCCAAGGCCTTCCTCGGGCTCCCCCGGCCCGGGGATTGCAGGAGAGGTGGGGCGCGGCCTTACTCGACGGCCGGGACGAGTATGGTGGCATTCACGGTCTCACACCTATGGTCGATATAGTATTCCAAGACCAGGACGGACCTGAACATATAGACCGGGAGGAGGTAGGTCTTGTTCGCGGGCTCTCCGTTCGGGAAGTGAGCGGCGTTCATGTAACCGAGCTCTACCGCCTTCACCACGACCGTCGTTATACGGCAGGGGCACCTGAACA
>CAYNQQ010000064.1:0-2828 GCA_964399385.1 uncultured Candidatus Bathyarchaeia archaeon
GTCCTCGACCTCAAGACCGATACGGTCGTGGTGGAGCCCCTGGCCAACCTGCCGCCGATAAGGGACCTCGTGGTGGACGTCAGGCCCTTCTTCGAGCGCTTCAGGAACGTGAGGCCCTACCTCCTCAGGCCCCCCGGCGAGCCTGAGGAGGAGTTCAGGCAGGAGCCCGAGGTCTTCAAGCGCTACTGGCCCTTATCGCCCTGCACGAGCTGTGCCTCCTGTCTCTCGGCCTGCCCGGCCAGCATAGATGATGCCTTCCTCGGCCCCTCGGCCCTCATGACGAACTACAGGTTCATCATAGACACCCGCGATGCCGGCCTCGAGGAACGCCTCAAGGTCGTGGGCGATACGATATGGCTCTGCACGGCCTGTAGCTCGTGCACCCTTGTGTGCCCGAAGGAGATAGACATAGCGAGCGCCATAGTAGAGGAGAAATCCGTCCTCGTGGAGGAGGGTCGTATAGCGAGGCGGATAGCGGACGTCCTCGAGAACGCCATGACCTACCACAACCCGCTCGGCAGGCTCCAGGCCAAGAGGCTCGAGTGGGCGGAGGGGCTCGAGCCACCCGTAAAAACGGCCTCCGAGGTCGGGAGGGCCGAGAGGCTGCTGTTCGTGTGCTGCCTCCAGGCCTTCGAGCCCAGGCACCAGGAGGCCGCCAGGGCCGTGGTTAAGGTCCTGAGGGCGGCGGGCCTCGATTTCGCAAGCCTCGGGAGCGAGGAGTGGTGCTGTGGAGACCACATCCTCAGGATGGGGGAGAAAGGTCTTTTCGAGGAGCTCGCCGAGCACAACGCTTCCGCCTTCGAGAAATACGGTGTCTCGGAGGTGATAGCCATATCGCCCCACTGCTATTACGTCTTCAAGAACGAGAAGCCGTACAGGGAGCTCGGCCTCACGGTCCTCCACTACAGCGAGGCCCTGGCGGAAGCCATAGGGGCCGGCAGGCTCAAGCCCTCAAAGCCCCTCAAGGGCCTGAGAATAGCCTTCCACGACCCCTGCTTCCTCGGGAAACGTTCCGGTATCTATGAGGCACCGAGGCAGGTGCTCGAGGCCATACCTGGCTTAGAGCTCGTGGAGTTCGAGAGGAACAAGGAGAACAGCTTCTGCTGTGGTGGCGGAGCAGGCCGGGTCTGGACGGAGGAGGCCGAGCCCGAGAAGAGGCCCTCGGTCAACAGGCTGAGGGAAGCCCTCGAGATGGAGGTCGATGTCATAGCGACGGCCTGCCCGTTCTGCACCTGCATGCTCGAGGACGCGGCCAAAGTCCTGGATGTCGAGGAGAAGATAGCCATAAGGGACATAGCGGAGCTCCTCTCCCAGGCCCTCTGAGGGAGGCGTGACATCCCTGGACCGGGAGATCAGGGAGCTCTCCGAGCTCGCGGGCCAGATAAGAGCGAGGCTCGGCCTAAGGACCTACATGGTGGGCGTCAAGTTCCTCGAGGACCCCTCAGGCCTGCCCCCCGGGGCGAGGAGGCCGCTCAGGGATTTCGGCTCGAGGCTCCCGGCCTGCAGGGCCCTAAACGTGGCGAGGACCTACGGCTGGCAGGTGGGCCTGACGGCCGAGGACATGTTCTGCGTCATAGGGGCCGCTGCCTTCGGCATGGTAGAGGAACCGGGCTATGTATTTGAGTCGGGCCTCGTCTCCCACCACGCCCGTGACGACGGAGTGGCGAGGAGCCTGTGGCTCGCCCTCAGGAAGCGTTTCCTCGAGCCGGGCTCCTGCTCGGCCGTCCTCTTCTCCCCCATGCACAAGCTGACCTCGAGGCCCGATGTGGTAGTGGCCTACGGGACCCCGACACAGGTGGCCGTCCTCCTGAAAGCCCTTGCCTGGGCCGGCGAGCTGGCAAGCATGGAGTTCGTGGGCATAGCCTCCTGCTCCACCATACCCTACGTGCTGAAGGATGGCAGGACCATGCTGGCCCTTCCCTGCGCTGGCGAGAGGCTGCTCGGCCTCACGGAGGAGGATGAGGCCTGGATAGTCTTCAGGCCCGAGCTCCTCCCGGGCATGGCCGAGGGGATAAAGGGCATAAGGAGGATCTTCCCCTACCCGCCCGTCAAGCCCCTGGAGGAACCGAGGGCACCGGCCTGGTACCCAATGGACATGGAGGATTACCGGAGGTGGCTGGGGGAGAAGCGCCGGGCCTGATGGAGAAGCCAAAATTCTTTTAAAACACATCCGGGTTAAACCTCCATGGTGGGCCATGCCGAGGTACTGGCTCTGCGTGGTCAACGAGGCCAACTGGCGGGTGGTGAAGGAGAAGCGCGTGTGGGGCGTCTCGGACCGCTACAAGAGGAGGATGGAGGAGCTATCGGAGGGCGACCTCCTCATCTTCTACGTCAGGCCCAAGAGGATAGGAGGCATATTCAGGGTCTCATCGAGGCCCTACGTGGATAAGAAGGCCATCTTCAGCTCGGAGGGCTTCAGGGCCGGTGAGGTCTTCCCGAACAGGGTCAGGATAGAGCCCGTCTTGGTCCCGGAGGAGCCCGTTCCCTTCGAGCCCCTGGTCGGGCGCCTCAAGTTCATAAAGAACAAGGAGAAGTGGACGGGCCACCTGAGGGGCGCCATGAGGGAGATTCCCGAGGAGGATTATGAGGTCCTGAGGGAGGCCCTCGAGACCCGGTCCTGAGCCAGGTAAAGACCAGAGGCAAGCGGGGCCAGAGAGCCGATGCTACTTCTTACCGGAGAGGTACCACTTCAGGTAATCCTTGTACATCTTCTCCTTCTCGTCCTCGTACCCGGACGTTAGGGTCTTGATCATCTCCTCACGTATCTTCCTCCTCTCCTCGGCGAGCTCCTCGCGGGTGTAGGTGCGGCCGCAGGCCGTGCAGGTGTA
>CAYNQQ010000064.1:2928-5766 GCA_964399385.1 uncultured Candidatus Bathyarchaeia archaeon
ACGGGGCAGACGAGCTTGCAGACCCCGCAGTAGACGCACGTCATCTCGTTCACGATTACCTTGCCATCCGGTCCTACCTCGAGCGTCCCCGGCACCGGGCAGACGTCCACGCAATCGCGGCACCCCTCCGGGCAGAGGTCCGTGTTTATCCTGAGGGAGCCGTGGACCACCTTGACGGCCCTTATGGCCCCCTCCGGGCACTTGAGCTCGCAGAGCCTACAGCCCGGGCAGCCCTCCAGATCTATGTTGACCTCTATCTTGAGTTCCTCAGGCCTCGGGTAGGCTTTCGCCTCCTCAGCCGTCAGCTCGCGGCCCTCGGGGTCCAGCACCCTGACCTTTATCAGGCCAAAGGGGCAGGCCTCCTCGCATTCCTTGCAGCCCGGCGGGCACTTGGAGACATCGACCACGACCTCCCGCAGAAGTCTCGGGAAGCTCTCCGATTCGGCCACCGGGATGATGGGCTGCCCGTCCTTGAGGACCTTGATGGCCCCGAAGAGGCAGATGCAATTGCATATCCCGCAGAAATGGCACTTCTGCTCATCTATGTCCAGGACGGGCCTCCTGGCCCTCCCGTCCTCTTTCTCGGGCACCCTCAGCGTTATGGCTTCCCTCGGGCATATCAGGGAGCAGAACTCACAGCCCACGCACTTCGTCCTGTCGAGCTCTATCCTGTGCTTGTGGATGTGCAGCCTCCTCTCTATCACGAGCGCCTCCGGCGTGTCCGTCTTCCATATCCGCATGGGCATTTCCCATCAGGCCCGTCCTGCCACCCGAGGCTGTGTTATTAAGCCTTCCGGCCCTCAGGCCCAGCCGGAGGCCGACATGACGAGGGGCGTCACGAGGCCCTCTATGAGGCCCGCGAGGATGAAGAGGGGGAGGAGGCCCACCAGGGCGTAGACGCACCTCCTGACGATGGATACGAACTCCTCGAGCCCTATCTCACCTCTCCCGAAGGCCCTGAAGGCAAGACCCATTCTGAGGCCGCAGGCCGAGGCTATCAGGAAGGCCGGTATCTCGACCACGCCATGGGGGAGCAGGGCCGATAGGGCCAGGACCACATCGCCTATGAGGGCTCCCACGAGCCCTATGACCAGCCCGTTGGCGAACAGGAAGAGCAGGACCGGTAGCCCGGCCAGAAGACCCGAGGTAGCCGAGGAGAGGGCGATACGCCAGTTGTAGAAGGCTATGTAGAAGGACGTGGTCAGGCCCAGGGGCCATCTCACCAGCTCGTTGAGTCTCCCAGGCCTGAGGAGGCCGAGCGCCCTGGCGGCATACCTGAGGTCCTCCATAGAGCCTACCGCCGCGCCGAGGAGCAGGCCCAGGGCCATGGGGAGGACAGCCCAGAGGACGAGTAGGAGGTTCCCGCGGTCCGACAGGAAGGACCTGAGGGACTCGAGGCCCTCCCTGAACGAGGAGGAGATGGCCTCCTTCACCCTCCACTCGGCCGGCTCGAGGCCCACCACCTCCCCCTCGGCCTGTATGAATATGCCCACCCTGGCCACTTGGAAGACGGGCTCGAACACCAGCATGATGATGAGGGAGACGAGGCTCGTCAGGTTCACGCTCACGGCCGTGAGGAAGCTCGCGAGGGACGCCAGCCCGGCCCTCAGGGCCGCCTCGAAGATCACGAGCAGGATGGTTTCGCCCGGCTTCTTGGCCAGGGTCCCGAAGCTCGCGGAGAAGGCCCCCGAGATGCCGAGTTCGGGCCTCAGGACAGCCGCCACCAGGACGTAGAAGGTCAGGATGTAGATGGCCAAGATATAGATCAGGAGGAGCAGGGAGAGGCCCAGCAGCCTCAGCAGGCTCGTTACCGTGGCCGCGGCTGGCTGGAGCAGGACGAGGGCCATCTCGTAGAAGAGGGCGATGAGGAAGAGCCAGATGGGGACCTCCACCACGGTCTCCAAGACGAGGGCCACGGGCAGGACCCTCCTCCAGTTGCGCGTCATGCCCTGGAGGAAGGTAGCAAGACCGGTCCTCCCCTTCACGAGGAGCTCCCTGGCCATCTCGTAAAGGCCAGAGTAGGAGAGGGCCGAGGCGAGAGCACCCGCTATTATGCTGGCGAGGAGGCAGGCGGCCAGGGAGAAGACGATCGGCCGGAGCACCTCCGGGGAGGCGAGCAGGGCCAGGATCTCGACCGGTCTTGGCGATAGAAGGGCATCGACGAGCCTCCTCAGGACCCCGGTGGCGGATAGGTAGGCCGCGAGGCCGATAAGGGCCATGAGGGAGAAGAGGCCCGAGAGGCTCGAGACGCCGGCGAAGAGCAGGATGGGGACGGTTAAGGCCCTATTGGACCAGATGGCCCTAAGCGCGAGCTCGAAGAGCACGAGAGGCCCCCTGGTCGGCACGTAAGGCCTCGGCTGCCATGGCAGCCCCGGCGGGCCCGCGGCCCCGCTGACCGGCCCACCTGCCTGGTATCCCCCGGACATCGGGACCTGGACGGGCCCCGGCTTAAAAAGACCCTTCTTGCCGGGCCCCTGTCAATAAAGCTTTAGGAGGCCCAGCCCTCATGCGGGCCCAAGGAGGGACCTCCATGCCCGGGAAGAAGGCAACCACCAAGAGGTGCCCGGAGTGCGGGACCGAGGTAGCAGAGCCCTACAAGACCTGGGAACTCGTGGCCCCCTTCCCCGACAAGAAGATGAGGATAACCGTCACCATAATGGGCATGTACGAGTGCCCGAGCTGCGGGAAGAAGTTCAGGGCCGTCGTGAGCAAGGTGAAGCTCGGGCCTGGGGATGTAGAGGTCTCGAGGTGATGGTGGCGGGCCCGGTGGGATTTGAACCCACGACCAACGGGTTAAGAGCCCGCCGCTCTACCTTGCTGAGCTACGGGCCCGCTCCC
>CAYNQQ010000065.1:0-5736 GCA_964399385.1 uncultured Candidatus Bathyarchaeia archaeon
GGCGGGGGGCGTGAGGCTGGGCCTATCGCTCCTGTTCGTGCTGAACAAGCCCCTGAAGAAGGCGTTATCCGTTATACCGAGGGCTATCGAGGAGGGCGTGGAGGTCATAGAGCTTGTCGACGAGGCCCTACACTCCCTCAGCGGCAGGAAGGTCGCCATGGTGGCCGAGGCCCTCTCGGGCTTCGACCTCGAGATCGCCGTCCACGGTCCTTTCGTGGACATGAACATAGGCTCTCCCTACGAGCCCATGAGGAGGTTCGTCCTGAGGAGGCATTTCAAGTCCATGGAGGCGGCGGCCAAGATAGGGGCCTCGGCCTGGATATTCCACCCCGGCCTGAGGACGGGCATCACCTACCACTACCCGGGGATCGAGTGGGAGAAGACGCTGATGTCCATCCGCGAGATATACGCGGTGGCGGAGGAGCTCGGCATCAGGGCCCTCCTCGAGAACGGGACGGAGCCCGTGCCCTTCGTTCTCAAGAGGGTGGAGGAGTTCGAGCGCCTGTTCTCAGAGATCCCTGATTTAGAGGTTAAGATAGCGTTCGACGTGGGGCATGCCCATCTCAACGGCCAGATAAAGGATTTCATAAGGGCTTTCCCGGATAGGATAGCCCATGTCCACGTCCACGACAACGACGGGAGGAGCGACCTCCACCTCGGCCTCGGGAGAGGGAGCATAGATTGGCCGGGCGTGGTGGAGGAGCTCCGCAGGGCCAATTACCGTGGCCCCCTGGTCGTGGAGAGCGTGGAGAAGGTATGGGAGAGCATTTCCTACCTCAGGTCCCTCCTAACCTGACGGATAGCACGGTGCTGTAAATCGGTCCCCTCGGGGTCAGGACGCTCTTCTTCAGCCTCACCTCCTCGGCCCTGAAGGAGCCGAAGCTAAGGGTCGAGTTCTCCATCACCGCCCTGACCAGCTCCGGCGTCCTGAGCTTGACCCTGGCGACCGTGACGTGGGGCGTGAAGCCCCTCGGCTCAGGCCTGAAGCCCAGCTTCCTCAAGCACTCCTTAAGCTGCTCGTAAATGGCCTTCAGCTCCTCAGAGCCCCTCCCGACGCCGATCCAGATGACCCTCGGTCTCCCCGGGCTCGGGAATGCCCCGACGCCCGTCAGCTCGATGGTAAAAGGCTCCGCCTCGAGCTTCCTGAGACAATCGCCTACCCTCTCGGCCGTCCTGGGCGTTATATCGCCGAGGAACCAAAGCGTTATATGGATGTTCTCCTTCTCCACCAGCTTGAGGGAGGCCCTCGTCCCGGCCAGCAGGGCCTGGAACTCGCATATCCTATCCAGGACGGAGGGCTCCTCGATGTCCACGGCTATGAAGGCCCTGAAGCTCAACCCGGCCACCAGGCGGGCTTACGCCGAGGTCAGATAAGGCTTCCCCCCGCGGCGGGCTCGTAGCCGAGGCGCTCGTACTTGGCCCTGACCTCCTCTATCCGGCCGCAGGAGAGAGGCCCCTCCTCGCAGTAGCCCTTCTGGAAGCAGTAGGGGCCGGCTCTCCTGAAGAGCTCCGGCTCCACCCTCCTGCACAGGACGAGCATGCGGTCGGCCAGCTCCCTTATCTCGTGCTGGGCCCTGTTGCAGCACCTAAGGCCGAAGAAGTGGTAGAGGGCCGAGCCCGTCATGGTTATCACTATGTTGGTGGGGGCCGCGTTCGGGAGGACGAAGCGGGCATCCTCCTCCGGGACCCCGAGGCGCAGGAGCCTGCCGTAGACGTACTCGGAGGCCCTGAGGAAGCCCCTGAATATGGTATCTGCAGGAGGCCTATCCGATATAGATGGTGGTTCCACGGCCTCCTCCGCCAGGCGCTCCATACGTACGTACCTCTGGCTCTGCTGGCTGTAAGACGCAACCCTATGCCTGACCAGCTGGTGGGTGCAGGCCCTCGATAGGCCGGAGACGGCGAAGGTGAAGGATAGGTGCTTTAGCAGCTCTGGGCCCGATATCTCGAGGCCCTCCTCCCGAAGGGCCTCCAGCACGATCTTAGAGGGCACGTAGGATATGAGCCTAACGTCCACGCCCCACCACCCTCTCCCACAGGACGGGCGAGGCCTTCCTGAGGGCCTCGAGGAAGGCCTCCCTGGCCCCCGGAGGGAGATCGTCATCCAGAACCGATATGAGGGTCCTCAGGTTGCAGCTCAACAGCCATCTCCCGCCCCCGAGCTCCGAGACCTCGAAGAACCTATCGGCCAGGAGCAGGTCGAGGATCTCGCGTTCCTCCCCCTCGACCAGGAATATGAGCCTGTTGTGCTCGAGGACGGAGCCATGCTTGAGGATGAGCTTCCTGAGGAGCTTCTCCACACGGTCAGGCCTCGTCCTAAGGTCCTCGAAGATCTCCTGGGGCTTCCTTTTCGAGTTCGTGGTCAGCATGGCGGTGGCTATGACGGTTTCTACCTCCGGGCTCACGGCCACCAGCTTTAGCTTCATCGGTCTTTTCCCCTCGGGGCCCTTCTTAGGCTTTTTGGATACGCTCATAAACGGCGGCTGGACGCTGTGCGCCCTTCTTCAGCAGATCGGTATCTCCCCCCTGGCGAGCTTCCAGGTCAGCTCCTTTATGGAGTCGAGCTGGGCCTCCATCACCTCCTTGATCTGCCCCTCGACCTCCTTCAGCTTCGTCCCTGGCTCGAGGATGACCTGGGAGGCCGCTATCAGGGGCTCGTCCACCGGCTTCCCTATCTGGCTCAGGAGCCAGACGTAAACCTCCCTGAGGCCCGGGACCTCATCGTATATGGCCTTGGCCATCTGGTGGGTTAGGACGTTGTAGATCTTGCCCACGTGGCTCACCGGGTTCTTGCCCGCCGCCGCCTCGGAGCACATGGGCCTGTTCAGGGGGATGACGCCGTTCACCCTGTTCCCCCGGCCCACCTGGCCCGAATCACCGCTGTCGGCGCTCGTCCCGAGGACGGTCAGGTAGACGCCCTCGAGCCCCCTCCCGGGCTCGTCCAGGACGTTTATATCGATCTTCACCTCCGAGAAATCGAAGCGCTCCCTCACGAAGTCCCGCACCCGCTCGAGGACCTCCTCCTTGACCCTGAAGTAGGCTTTCTCGTCCTCTATGAAGCGGTCGACGAAGGCCAGGGCTATCGTGAGTTCGAGCTTATCGCATAGCCTTAGCCCCATGACCTTGACGTCCTCCCCCGTCTCGGGGAACTCCTTCTTGAAGGAGGGCGAGTTTATGAACTTCTCCACCTCGAGGACGGCTATCTCCGTCTTGCTCATGGGCGCGTAGCCGACGGCGGCCGAGGTATCGTTAGCCCCGATCTTCTCCCTCTTGAATATATCGACCAGGGAGGGGGAGCCGGGCTTGAGCTCCACCTGGTACCTGACGTGCTCCTCCGGGTCCACGAAACGCATGTTCTCCCTGAACCACTCCTTTGCCGCCTTGACCACTATCTCCTCGAGCGGTATGACCTCGTCCTCGAACTCGAAGGTGGCCCTGTCCCCGAAGACGAGGAGCATGGGCTTGAGTATCCTCCCTCCACCGAACCTGATCTCCGCCTCCCCGGCCACGAGCAGCGATTTATCGACGTTATGGTGCAGTATGGTGCCGAAGCGCTTGAGATACTCGTTGCAGAGCGCGACCGAGACCCTATCCATTATGGCATCGCATATGTAATCCGGGTGACCCTTTCCCTTCCTCTCCACTATCTCGAGCTTCTGCTCTTCTATCGGGGTCTGCTTGAGCTCGTCCACGAACAGGTTCCTCATGTCTCCCTCCCTCGCTGGGCCCTCGCGGCAAGCTAATATATATCTTTCGTTAATAGCGATGCCTGTTCTAATTTATAACCCATGGGAATATATGATGCCGGATATTACTTACCGGGGTTCGGTAAAACTCGTAATGAAAAAAGTTATTAACACGCGGGGTTGCCTACCTCTGAAATGATAATCACGGGCTCCCTCATCCGGAAACTCCGGTTGGCTGCTGGCTTGACCCAGAGGCAGCTCGCCGACCTCGCGGGGGTATCGCAAGCCCACATAGCTAAGATAGAGTTGGGCAAGGTGGACCCGAGGTTATCGACGATAAACAGGATACTGGAGGTCCTCACCGAGAGACTCGGGCCCAAGTGCAAGGACGTCATGACGAAGAACGTCATTTTCGTCCGACCCGACGCGACTGTCAAGGAGGTCAGCGAGCTCATGACGAAATACGCCATAGACCAGCTCCCCGTCATAGACGAGCACGGCAGGGTGGTCGGGACGGTGACGGACAGGTGCATAGTGAAGAACCTCAGCCCCGAGATAGCGAACGAGAGGGTCGAGAGGATAATGGAACCCCCCATGCCGACCGTCCCCGAGGACGCCAGCCTGACGAAGGTAAGGTTCCTGCTCGAGGACCACCCTGGCGTCTTGGTCATGAGAGGCGGGGAGGTAGTCGGCATCATAACGAGGGCCGACCTGATAAAGACCATCTGCGGCCAGTTGGAAGTACGGTAAGGGAAATTAAGGCTCGCTGGTGCCTGCCGTCCGGTGGGCCGCTTGCCGGTGATTAGCTCGGAGGAGGCCGAGGAGGAAGGCATCCTGAGGGCTGCCGAGCTAATGGCCATCGCCGCGAGGACAGCGCCCAAGGCGAGGGGCGTGGACGTCATAAAGACCTGCATAATTTATGGGGAGGACCTGGGGAAGATAGCGGACAAAATGGAGGAGATAGCCGATAGGACCGGCATGGCCTTCTTCAGGAGAGATGCCAATTGCCTCAGGCGCTCCAAGGCCGTGGTTCTCATAGGGGCCTCTGGCTCGGAGCCGAGGGGCCTCGATTGTGGTGCCTGCGGCTTCCCGACCTGTGAGGAGTTCAGGCGCCACAGGGCCGAGAAAGGGTATAAGGGCATGATGAGGGGGCCTAACTGCGTCAAGGCCATGCTCGACCTCGGGATAGCCATCGGGTCGGCCGTTAAGGTGGCCGCGGACCTGAACGTGGATAACAGGGTCATGTTCACCATAGGGGTTGCAGCCCTCGAGCTGGGCCTCATGGACGCTGATGTAGCCGTCGGGATACCCTTATCAGCAACGGGCAAGAACATATACTTCGATAGGAAGGGATAGGGCGGATGGGGCTTAAGGGCCTCGATTACGCCAGACTGGGCCTTAAGGTCGGCCTGGAGATCCACAGGCAGCTCGATACCTCGGGAAAGCTCTTCTGTAGCTGCCCGACCGTCCTGAGGAAGGACGAGCCGGATGTCATCGTGGTCAGGAGGCTTAGGCCCACGCAGAGCGAGGTAGGCGAGGTCGATAGAGCGGCCCTCTTCGAGTTCGAGAAGGGGAAGACCATAATCTACGAGGCCTACTCGGATACCACATGCCTCGTGGAGCTCGACGAGGAGCCCCCTCACGAGCTCAACCGGGAGGCTCTCGAGGTAGCCCTCAAGATAGCCCTCCTCCTGAACTCGAGGCCCGTGGACGAGATCCACGTCATGAGGAAGATAGTCATAGATGGCTCTACCCCGTTCGGCTTCCAGAGGACGTGCGTGGTGGCCCTCGGCGGCTCGATCGAGGTGGGGGGCAAGACCATACCCATACAGCACGTGGGGCTGGAGGAGGACGCGGCCAGGAAGGTGGCCGAGGACGCCGGGACGGTCCGGTACAGGCTCGATAGGCTCGGGATACCCCTCGTGGAGGTGGCCACGGAGCCCGTCATAACGGACCCCTCGGAGGCCAGGGAGGTGGCCCTCGCCATAGGGCGCATCATGAGGGCCACGGGCAAGGTGAAGAGGGGCATAGGGAGCGTGAGGCAGGACCT
>CAYNQQ010000066.1:0-5726 GCA_964399385.1 uncultured Candidatus Bathyarchaeia archaeon
GCGTGCATCAGGACCCTATCGTAGCCTTCCTCCAGGAGCACCTGGACGGCGTATTTGCCAGCGCTCCGGGAGTGGACCACAAGGGGGAGGCCGAGCTCGCCGGCCAGCCTTATCCACTCCCTGAACCTCCCCACCTGCCTCGACCTGGCCTCCTCCGACCTGGCCCAGTAATAATCGAGCCCCACCTCCCCTATGGCCACCAGCTCGCCCTTCCTGGCGAGTTCCTCGGCCAGCTCCATCACGGCCCTGAGCTCACCCTCGTCCTCGAGGGTGGGGTCGAAACCCAGGGAAAGGAAGACGGTCCCCCTGTGCTCGGAGCTGATGGCAAGGGCCTTACGGGCGTCCTCGAGGTCGAGGCTCGAGGTCACCATGGCCACGACGCCGGCCTCCCTGGCCCTCCTGATGACATCATCCCTATCGGCATCAAAGGCCTCGTCCTCGAGATGGCAGTGGGCGTCCACCAGCCTCAAGACGTCCCGCACCCGCACTCGTCCTCGACGTGGAACCTCCTAAGCCTGACGCCGGCCTCGGTGAGCAGCTCCTTGGCCAGAGGATCTTCGTATTCGTCGTCATAGACCACCTCGGCTATCTCGGCGTTAATTATCATCTTGGCACATATCACACAGGGAAACGTGGTCGTGTAGAGCGTGGCACCTCTGGTGCTGACGCCGAAGACGGCTGCCTGTATTATGCAGTTCTGCTCTGCGTGGAGGCCCCTGCACAGCTCGTGTCTCTGGCCGGATGGGACGCCGAGCTCCTCCCTGAGGCACCGGCCTATATCCGTGCAGTGGGGTAGGCCCTTCGGGCTACCATTATACCCCGTGGCGATAATCCTCCTGTCCTTCACCAGGACAGCCCCCACCTGTCGCCTCAAGCATGTCGAGCGCTTGGCCACCAGGTGGGCCATCCTCATGAAATACTCGTCCCAGCTCATCCTGGGCTTCCCGGCCTTCCTCCCGCCTTCCTTCTTCAACCCGGGGGGGCATCGGCCAGGGCCCTTGATAAGGGCTCTTGTCAGGGGCTTGTCCTACGGGAGACCTCGATGAAATTGGCCAGGACCTTGAGGCCATCCCATTCCTCGGCCCACTCCTCCGGCTTCCTCTCCGGGTGGAACTGGACGCCGAAGATGGGCCTGTTGACGTGCCTCATGGCCTCTATGAGGCAGTGCCTCGAGGTGGCCAGCCTCACGAAGCCCGGGGGGAGGTGGGCGAGTTCGTCCCTATGCCACTCGGCCACGAGGAGCTTATCCCCCGGCCGCCAGGAGGAGAAGATATCATCTGGGACCTCCACCACGACCTCCTTGGGCTCCTTCCTCATCGGCCCCTCGATGACCTCGGCCCCGAAGGCATAGCCTATGAGCTGGTGGCCGAAGCATATGCCGAGGAGGGGGAGCCTGAGCTTCCTAACGAAGGCCACCTCACCCTCGAAGAGGGGCCTATCGGCTGGGTTGCTGAGGCAGGCCTCGGAGCCCGATAGGACCACGGCCTCGACGGCCCTATCGGGCCTGTAGCCCGGCCCTATCCTGTGGAAGCGCTCCACCAGGACCTCGGAGCCCGAGATGTCCTCGAGGACCCTCACGTAGCGTTTTATCTTCTCGTCCGCCTTCGTGAGGTAGTTGTTCACGAGCAGTATGGCCAAGGTCCCTGCCCCTGCCCATCCGGCAGGAGGCGCCTATATTGGTCTTGCCATGGCCCGCCAACCCTTAAGCCACCAGCACACAGCATACCCCGGTGCCGGACTTGCCGTCGGGTTACGCAGGGCGGATACTTCACGTGGATCTATCGGCTGGGGAGATCTGGCCCGAAGAGCTCGACTGGGATGTGGCGGCCGATTACGTGGGGGGCAGGGGGCTCGCGGCCAAAATGATATTCGAGGCCCTGAAACCCGGTGTTGACCCCCTCGGCCCGGATAATATTTTGGTGCTCGCGGCAGGTCCCCTGACGGGCACCGAGGCCCCGGCATGTGGCCGCTCCGTCCTCGCCTCGAAAAGCCCTCTGACGGGCACGATATTCGATTCCAACTCCGGTGGCCTGATAGGCCCTGAGCTGAAGAGGGCTGGCTTCGATGCCGTGGTAGTGAGGGGGAGGAGCGAGGAGCCCGTCTACCTGGCCATAAGGGATGGCGAGGCCGAGCTCAAGCCGGCTGGCCACCTCTGGGGCAGGACCACGTCCGAGACCGTAAGGGCCATCAAGCGGGAACTCGGGGACGAGAAGGCCCGGGTGGCCTGCATAGGCCCCGCCGGCGAGAGGGCCGTCTTGCTCGCGAACGTGATATGCGAGCCCCACAGGGCCTTCGGGAGGGGGGGCCTCGGGGCCGTGATGGGCTCTAAGAACCTGAAGGCCATAGCGGTGAGAGGTAAAGGACGCGTAGAGGTCGCCAATCCCCATGCCTTCAGGCGGGTCTGCCGTGAGATAAGGGATATCTTGGCCAGGAACCCGATAACGGGCGACCTCCTCGGCCGCTACGGGACGGGCTGCCTCACCACGCCCGTCAACAAGGGCGGTATCCTCCCGACCAAGAACTTCAGGACAGGCTTCTTCGAGGAGGCCGAGGAGATAACAGGCGAGAAGCTCGTGAGAGAGCTCGGGGCGAGGAGGAGGGCCTGCTTCGGCTGCCCGATAGGTTGCGGCCGCGTCCTCATGAGGGATGACCGCGAGGTAGGAGCTCCCGAGTACGAGACCATGTGGGCCTTCGGGGCACAGTGCGGGATAAGCGATTTAGGAGCCATAGCAAAGGCCAATGAGCTCTGCAACGAGTACGGCATAGATACCATCTCGCTCGGGAACGCCATAGGCTTCCTCATGGAGTGCTTCGAGAGGGGCCTGTTATCAGAGCGCGAGACCGGGGGCCTGAGGCTTGAGTGGGGCAGGGCGGACTTGCTGCCGGATTTGGTCGAGATGACGGCGAGGAAAGAGGGAATAGGGTCCCTCCTGGCCCTGGGCGTCAGGAGGATATCGAAGCGCCTCGAGGGCTCGGGGGATTTCGCCATGCACGTGAAAGGGCTCGAGCTCCCGGCCTATGACCCGAGGGGGGCCAAGGGCATGGGCCTTGCCTACGCCACATCGAACAGAGGGGGCTGCCACCTGAGGGCCTACATGGTGATGAGCGAGCTCCTCAGCATGCCGAGGTACCTCGACCCGCTGAAGACCGAGGGCAAGGCTGGGCTGGTGAAGAGGCTCCAGGACATCTTCGCCGTCCTGGACAGCATGGTGATGTGCAAGTTCACGGCTTTCGCCCTCTTCGAGACGCTCGATTACGAGCCCAAGTGGTATGCACGCCTTCTCACGACGGCCACGGGCTTCTACTTCGACGAGGAAGAATTCCTGAGGGCTGGCGAGCGCATATTCAACCTGGAGAGGTACTTCAACGTGAGAGAGGGCTTCGATAGGAGACACGATACCCTCCCGGGCAGGCTCCTAAAGGAGCCCATGCCCTACGGGCCCGCCGAGGGCCACGTGGTGGAGCTCGAGGCCATGCTCGACGAGTACTATGCCCTTAGGCTCTGGGACCCAATGGGGCGCCCGACGGACCGCGTCCTCATGCGCTTAGGCGTGATAAGGGAGCCGAGGTGGCCCAAGCTCCAGGTGGCCCTTGACTTGAGGGACCTCGGGGAAGCGCTGAGGATAGCGGAGCTGGCCTATAGGGGCGGTGCCGATTGGATAGAGGCCGGGACACCGTTGATCAAGAGCGCCGGTATGGAGGCCGTCCGGGAGCTCAGGCGCAGGCTACCGGGCGCGACCATAGTGGCCGACCTGAAAACCCTCGATACGGGCTGGCTCGAGACCGAGCTCGCGGCCCAGGCCGGAGCAGATGTGGTATGCATCTCGGGCCTGGCCCACGACAACACCATAAAAGACGCGGTCGGATGTGCGAGGAAGTATGGCGTTAAGATAATGGTCGATTTGCTCCAGGTCCCGGACCCCATGAAGAGGGCCAAGCAGCTCGAGGCCCTCGGCGTCGATTACATATGCGCCCACACGGGCATAGATGTCCAGAGGGATAGGGCCGAGGAGATAGATAGGAAGGTGGCCCTCCTCGCCCGCCTCGCGAAATCGCTCAAGGTCCCGCTGGCCGCCGCCGGGGGCATAAGAGCCGATACGGCTGGCAAGGTCGTGAAGGCCGGCGTGAAGATAGTCATAGTCGGGGGAGCCATAACCAGGGCCGCCGACCCGAGGAAGGCCACAGAACTCATACTGAAGGCCATGGGCAAGCGCTAAAGCCCGCTCTGGAAGTACCGCTTCAACTTAGAGGCATACTCCTCGGGTGCCTCGAAGACCTCATCGGTCCAGAGGACGACGGGCAGGGCCCAGAAATCGCTCAGCCTCGATCTGCTGAGGCCGAATCTCGCGCATATCCTGACCTGGAGCCAGAAGCTATCGCTGAGATCCTCGCCGAGCGGTCCGGATAGGAAGGCCATGTTGAAGGCCGTTATACCCATATCGGCGTAGGCCCTTAGGACTCTCGATATGCCTCCCGCGAGACAGGCCACGTCATCCTCCCCCAGGTCGAGCAGGTTGGAGGCCCCCTCCACGAGCCCTATCACCTCGTAGCGGGCCGATGGGGCGAAGGGGACCAGCCACCAGGTCCGGCCCAGGCACCCCACGAGCCTCTCGCCCTCCTCGGCCTCGGCCCTGACGAGCTCAGACCAGAAGTTCCCGGAGCGCCTCCTGTATTCTATGCTCTTCTCGAGCAGGTAGAGCGTCCTGTTGAAGGGGACCGGCATCATGAGGACCTGCATGTGCGGGTGGAGGAGGCTCGACCCTCCCGTGGGCATGTAGCCCATCATTATGGTGGCATGCCCGAGGCGTGAGTAGGCCCTGTGGGCCCTCCTGAGGACCTCGAGGGCGAGGGAGAGCCCGTCCTCGAATAAGCCCTCGTCCATCTTATCAAGGGGCCTGTAGTGCTCAGAGCCCAGGATTATTATGGCGTTGAAATCCGCGTGGGCGTATAAGGCCGGGACGGCCCAGCAATCCCCGCGCCTCAGCCTGCCCTCCCCCGCCACCTCGGGAGGGAATTTGGGCGTCCTCTCCTCTACGGCGCCCGGGCAGAAAGGGCAGTTCTCCCTCGTGGAGGATATCAGCTCCTCGAGGAGCTCCTCGTCCTGCCTGAAGTACTTGAGGACGTAGGCCAGCCTCCCCCTGCACACCACGCTCACGTGCCCCGTGAGGGGGTCGAGCCTGTACTCGAGTTCCTGGATCTCCCGCTCGAAGCCCTTGAGGTGGCTCAGGAACTCGGCCCGGCCTGATAGCTTCTCAAAACGCATGGCTATCCAGGGGGAGGATGACGGTGGGAAAAGGTTTTCGTAAAAACGCTATTCGACCTTGAACAGCTCGGAGGCCCACCTCGAGAAGGCCTCCTCCAGGTCCCCGGTGAAGGCCACGAAATCCACGGCCTCGAGGCCGGTCCCCGCTTCTATGTGCTCCTTCAGGACCTCCATCATGGTTCTGGCGGCCTCATCCGGGCTTAGGCCTCCTACCCCCGTCCCGAGGCCAGGGAAGGCTATGGCTTTAACACCCTTCTCCTCCGCGCAGGTCAGGGCGGCCTTCATGGCCTTCGCCACCTTGCCGGCATCGGTCCTCATGGCCGGCTGCTCCATGGTGGGCGTGTGGATGACGTAATCGACCTCGAGCCTCCCGGCCCCCGTCGCCACGGCCTTCCCGATCGGGACGGGGGCGTGCCTGCGGGCCTCCTCCTCTATCTCGGCTCCCCCGGCCCTCCTTATGGCC
>CAYNQQ010000067.1:0-5642 GCA_964399385.1 uncultured Candidatus Bathyarchaeia archaeon
CCTTATGGCCCCCGCCACCCCACCGCCCATTATCATCAGGCTGTTGGCCGGGTTCACTATGGCCGATGGCCTGAGCTCGCTCGACCATGCTGTTATATCGCCCCTCAGGACCCTTATCCTCACGCCCCTGTAGGACAGCTCCAGGCCCATCAACGGGTCGTTTTCGGGCCAGGCTTAAACCTGTCGGGGTGCCCGCTGGCCCGGTGGCGGGCATGTCCAGCGAGGTATCCAAGGTCCGGGTGAGGTTCGTCATAGAGGGCGTGGGGACCGCGGAGGGCGAGCTGGTCAGGCACCTGGCCCCGAGGACGGTGGATACCATAGTGAGGGCTCTCCCACTCGAGGGTTATGCCTCTACCTGGCTCGAGGAGGTCTACTTCGAGGTGCCCGTGAGGCTCGGCCGTGAGAAAGCCGTCAGGAAAGTCGAGAAGGGCACCATAGCCTACTGGCCGGCTGGCTCAGCGATATGCGTGTTCTACGGCTCCTCCCAGCCCATCGAGCCCGTCAACCCCATGGGCCGTATAACGAGCGGTCTGGAGCTCTTCGCGAGGGTCAGGGTAGGAGCTAAAATACGGATGGAAAGGGCTTAGCTCGCCACCTTGTATATTCGGGTGTACCTGCTCGAGGCCACGAGCTCTAAGAAGCCCTCCCTCTCGAGCTTCCTCAGTATCTCCTTGGCCACGCTGAGCCTGAGGTTGTAGCGGCTCGCTATGGCGTAGGGGGTTATGACCTTCATCTTGCTCAGCTCGGCCAGGAAGGCCTCGTCCTTTGGGTCGGGACCGAATATACCTCCTACCCTCTTCTCGGCCGGGGCCTGGCCCTTCCTGGGCCCTCTCTCCCTGAGGAGCTGCTGCTTCTCCATCTGCTTCAGGGTGAGCTTCTTCCTGCCTCCCATCCCCGCCCCCTACCGCACGGGGTGCTCCCCCCTTAAAATTAGCCTTCCCCTCAGAAGACGCCCTTCCTTGCCTTCAGGACCGCGAACATCAGGGCCATGCCGAGGCCCATGAAGCCCACCCACACGGCCACCTCCCTCGGCTCAGGCCACTCCCTCGGGGCCTGGAGGCTCTTCGACATCCTCAGGGTGGTCATCAGGGGCCTGCCGTCCTGGTACCAGCTTATCTGTATTTCGAATTCCAGGTCGAGGGGAGTCTCCTCATCGAAATCGACCTCCAGGACGACCACTCTATCCTCCCCGCCTCTCATATCGCCTATCAGGACCGAGGTGACGCCCGTTATGTAGGCCGATACTATGGTCAGCCTCACGGTCTTGGCCTCCACGCTGGCCGTGTTCCTAAGCTCTATCTTGACCCTGACGCCCTTGGCCCCTGGGTAGGGCTCGGGCGAGAACTCCATCTTGGCCACCTCGAAGGAGGCTTTCTCGCGGACGGTGAAGGGGAGGCCGAGCGTGTAGTTCAGGCCGTCGTGGAGGGCCCTGAGCGTCAGCTCGTAGTAGCCGGGCTCTGCCTCCTCGGACACATCGAGGAGGAAGGTGATGTTGACCACGTAGCCCACGGGCATGTAGGGTATCCTGACCTCCTCTGAGCCGGGGTAACTCGCCTTGATCAGATCTTGGTAGGGCTCGAGCCTCAGGGTTATGTTCTCAGCGCTCGTGTCCCCTATGTTCGTTATGAAGACGGTCAGGGCCACATACTTATCGCCGGGGAAAACGGTCGGGGGCATACAGATCACCTTGGAGACCGCGAGAGAGGGCTTCCCCTCTACCTCGAAGCCCAGGTAGACGAGGCCCCGGGAGTAGTTGCCGAACTGGTCGAGGAAGGAGAAGGCAACCGATATGTAGACGGCCCCCATGACGCCCTTGGCCACGTAGACATCGAGCTCCAGGGCCCAGTTCTCCCCTGGGGCGAGGAGATCGCGCTCGAAGGTGTTTGAGCCAACTATCGTCAGATATGGGCTCGGGGAGGAAACCTGGACGAGGAGGCCCCTGGCCACCCCGCTGCCGTTATTGGCGATTTCGAGCTCGACGTGGTTGTGGGAGGAAGGCCTCAGCTTGTAGGACGTGCAGGACACCTTTATCTCCGGGATGCCGAATAGGGAGACATAGACATCGAGCTTCTCCGTGGCGCTTTCCCCTCCTTTCTCGTAGTTGACCTCCAGGTCCAATATGTAGTAGGATGCCCTTGCGTCATCGGGCACGAGAAACGTGAAGTAGAAGGCAGCAGACTGTCCTTTCCTCAGGGGCCCCTCGTAGCTATCGCTCACCTTCCCTCCATCGGGCCATATGGGGCTCACGTCCAGCTCGGCCTCTATGGAGCTGGCCTCCGGCTCGCCCTCATACCTCAGGATGACGCAGAGGACGTTGAAGGACCCATGGCCGGACCAAGAGGCCCAGAAGGCGTCCTTGAGGACGAAATCCGCCTGGGCCGCGGAGGCCGGTGCCGGGGCCCATGCGGCCAGCAGGAGGGAGGCCAGGAGGAACGCCAATAACGCCCCGGACAAGCTGGCCCTCATGTTCTCACCCGAGCCTCATCCTCAGCAGCACTATCGCGAGGGTGAAGTAGACGACGGTCATTATGCCGAGGGCCATGCACTCCTCCACCACGTCGACTATGGTCCAGCCCCTGAGCATTATGGCCCTGAAGCCCTTCATGAAGTAGTACATGGGCGTGGTGTATGTTATGCTGTACCTTATCACGGGCGATATGTATTCCACGGGCGATATTATGCCGGAGAAGAGGAGCTCGGGTATGAACAGGAATATGGAGGTCCCGAGGGCCTGAAGCTGGTTCCTCGAGAGGACGGAGACCAGCATCCCGAGGCTGAGGGAGCACATGAGGAAGAGAGCCGAGAAGAGCAGCAGGTCCACCATGGGCCCTTTGACCCTGACCCCGAAGGCCATTATGGCTATTCCGAGCGTCCCGAGCATGTTGGCCATGGAGACTATGGTGTAGGCCGCCAGCTTCCCGTTTATTATGTCCCAGCGCGATATGGGGGCCATTATGAGCTGCTCGTAGGTCCCCCTCTCCCTCTCCCGGCAGATGGATAGGGATATGAGGGTCATGGGGACGAGGTGGAGGAGGAGGCCCATGGAGATGGGCGTGAAGTTCTCGATCCTCTTCAGGCTCGGCCCGTAGACCGTCTCCTGCTGCATCCTGATGGATACGGCCCCGTACTGCTCCGATATCCCGAGCTGGAAGCCGTAGATGGCGCTCGTGACGGCCTGGTTTATCACGGCGGGCGTGAACGGATCTGCGGCATCCACCACGACCTTCACGTAGGCATCTTTACCCTGTTTAATGTTCTCCGAGAAGCCCTCGGGTATTATGATGGCCCCTCTGACCTTGCCCTTCCTCACCAGGTCCACGGCCTCCTCCTCCGTCCCAACGTAACAGGTCGGTTTTATGCCGGGGGCCTTGGAGAGCTCGTCCACGAAGGCCCAGCTCAGGTCCCCCTGATCGAGGTTGGCCACGGCCACCGGGAGCGCGTTCTCCGATGTCTCGCCATAGCCCACGCCGAACATCACCATTATTATCAGGGGCATGGCCACGTTCATCAGGAGGCTCCTCGGGTCCCTGACGAGCTGCTTGAGCTCCTTGACGATTATGGGCCATATCCTCAATCCAATCCCCCCGTGAGGCTGAGGAAGGCATCCTCGAGGCTTACGTATATCGGGCTTATCGCCAGCACCTTCAGCCCCCTCATCTCGAGCTCCCTCAGGACGGGCACCAAATCCTCCTCCGCGTCCTCGACCAAGAAGGCCAGGGTGAGCTCGTCCCCGTTCCTCTCCAGGACCCTGAAGTCCTTGACCCTCTTCATGCTGAGCAGGAAGCGCTCCGGGGAAACAGGCGATTTGATGCGGACCTTCAGGAGCTCCCCCTTAAGGGCCATCTTCTTTATCTCCCTCGGGGTCCCCATGGCTATCAGGCGCCCGAGCCTCATCACGGCCAGCCTCTCGCAGAACTCGGCCTCGTCCATGTAGTGCGTCGTTATGAGGAGGGTGGTGCCCTCGTCCCTGAGCTCCTCGAAGAACTTCCAGAACAGGTACCTGAGATGGGGGTCTATGCCGGACGTGGGCTCGTCGAGGATAACGAGCGGCGGGTTATGGACGAGGGCGGTCGCGAGGGCGAGCCTCCTCTTAGTCCCGCCGCTCAGCTCGCCCGCGAGCTTATTCCTGAACTCGGAGAGCAGGAACCTATCGAGGAGTTCCTCGATCCGCCTCCGCCTCAGGCTGTAGGGCACGCGGTAGAGGGAGGCGTAGAACTCCATGTTCTCGTAGACCGTGAGGTCCTCGTAGAGGGAGAAGTGCTGGGGCATGTAGCCTATGAACCTCGAGACCTTGATCCTATCCCTGGGCTGGAGGTAGCCGAAGACCCTCACGATGCCGGCGGTGGGCCTCAGCAGACCGCATATCATCCTTATGGTAGTGGTCTTCCCAGCACCATTCGGGCCCAGCAGACCGAAGAGTTCTCCTTCTTCAACCTCAAAGCTAACATCGTTCACGGCCACGACATCCGCAAATCTCTTCGTGACGTTCTTCAGCACTATCGGTTTCATCCTTACCGTGCCCTTCCGAACAGCTTATAAACCTTCCTACTCTTTCTTCACTAAGGTGGTTAAAATGGAGAAGAGGCTCGAGACAGATGAGAGGACCGTCGGGAACCTCATGAAGCTCGGCCTCACGAAGTACGAGGCCCTTGCTTACCTCGCCCTCGTCCAGCTCGGCTCGGGAACAGCATCCGAGATAAGCAGGCTATCGGGGGTCCCGGTAACCAAGCTCTATGATGTCCTATCGAGGCTCGAGGTGAAGGGCTGGGTCGAGATACTGAGGGAGAGGCCGATGAAGTTCAGGGCCAAGCCCCCGGACGAGGTCCTCAGCAGGGCCATAGAGGACCTGGTTAAGGCGGGGGAGGAGGCCAAGACCATGTTGAAGGAGGTCTACGAGCGCAGGCTCGACATGCAGAGGTCCGATGTGTGGATGGTTAGGGGCCTCAAGAACGTGGAGGACAAGATGGTCAGCATGATAAGGAGGGCCAGGAGGAGCATAATACTGACGTTGTCCAAGCTCGCCCTCGACCTGCTCGATGAGGTAAGCGAGATGCTCATGGATGCCTACTGGAGAGGGCTCACGGTCAGGGTCCTGATAGGCGGCCTGAGGAAGGAACCGGATCTCGGGGGCGTCGAGGTAGCCATAATGATGCCGGCCCTCGGGCCCGAGATCACCATAATCCACAGCATGGCCATAATAGATTCCGAGGAGCTCCTCCTCGTCCTCCCGATAGGGATAGGCGAGGGGAGGCCCAGGGATGTCATAGGCATATGGGTCAGGGACGAGAGCCTCGCGAAACTGACGGAGGAGTACGTGGATGTGGTGATGAAGGCGAGCAAGATACGGGCCGTCAGCGGGCCTCGCCCATGAGCTTCTTCACCAGCTCGAGGGCGGACAAGAGGATGTAGATGGCGTGCGATACCGAGGCCACCTCCTCGGCCTGCCTCGACATCCTGAGGCGTTTCTCGAGACCGTAGAGCTTCGATATTATCGTCTCCCTAAGCCTCTGGAGGACCGATTCCTCTTCCACGGCAGCCGTCAGTATGCGCTCGGGCAGCCCTATCACGGGCTTGTTGCACTTCGGGCACCATATCTCGCCCTTCCTATCGAATAAGGGGGAGCCGCACTCAGGGCAGGCCTC
>CAYNQQ010000068.1:0-5625 GCA_964399385.1 uncultured Candidatus Bathyarchaeia archaeon
CCCATGCCGGCCTGGGACCTATTGCCCATGGACCGCTACAGGCTCGTGGCCTGGGGGAGGAAGGCCACCATGCTCGTCAGCAGCCGGGGCTGCCCGTTCAACTGCTCCTTCTGCAGCGAGCGGATCTTCTGGCGCGGCGTCTGGCGCCCCCACGGCCCCAAGAGGGTGGTGGACGAGATGGAACTCGTCAGGAGGCGTTACGGGAAGGAGCTCGTGTGGTTCGGGGATGATACCTTCAACCTGAGCAGGGAGAGGAACATAGCCATCTGCGAGGAGATCATCGAGAGGGGCCTCGACGTCAACTGGGGCATGGAGGCCAGGGCGGACCTCATAGCCAGGGATAAGGACCTGATAGGCCTCATGAGAGAGGCAGGCCTCTTCTGGGTCCTGGTGGGGGTCGAGGGGGCTTCCGATGCCGAGCTCAGGAGGTACAACAAGGGCCTGACCTTATCCCAGGTCAAGGAGGCGTTCAGGGCCCTGAAGGACCACGATATAATAACACAGGCCATGTTCATAATAGGGGAGCGCTCCGACACGAGGGAGAGCATAATGGCCAAGGAGAGGCTCGCCGAGGAGCTGGATGTTGATTTCGCCATCTTCACCCCTCTGACGCCGTTCCCCGGGACGCCCCTCTACGAGGAAGCCGTCAGGAAGGGCTGGATAGAGGAGAAAGACTGGTCTAAATATGACCTCGCTCACGTCATCATGCCGACCGAGACCCTATCCAGGGAGGAAGTCCGCTCACTAATGATAACTTGTTACAGGAAGTTCTTCCTGAGGCCCGTCAAGCTCCTGAGGGGCCTGCTTTCCCGTAATAGGTTCAGGAGGGCCGTGAACGCCTATTTCCTCAGGCGCATGATATTCGGCCGTTAATCTTAAATCCCTTCGGGGTATCGGGGGAGAGGTGTAGAAGATGCCAGAGGAGAGAAAGGGCGTCAGCTGGCTCGTCTTCCTCGGGATACTGCTCATAGGCATGGGCATCATAATAGCCCTCGGGGTAGAGTGGTTCCCGGCCATACTAATAGTGCTGGGCGTGGTCTTCATAGCCTGGGGCCTGCTGGCGAGGGCGGGCATGGTGGAGGAGAAGGAATAACGGGGTCCGGCCTTGAGGGCGAGGGAAGCCCTCGTCGTGGTCTCGGGCCTCCTCCTAATCCTCGCCGGCTCCTTCTACATCACGGGCTTCTTCCCCCTCGAGGGCCTACCCTTCGCCACGGTATTGGGCATCAGCCTGCTGGCCGCGGGCGCTCTGCTCCTGCTCCTCGGCCTGGCGGGCGTTAGAGGAGGGAGCGCCCTCCTCCTGGCCGCCTCCCTCGTGGTCCTCCTGGTCGTCAGCACGGGCATACCCGTGGTGGCGCCCCCGAGGGCGAAGCCAGTCATCGCCGAGGTAGGACCCGAGGACGTAGGTTCCATCACCGGGATAAGCCTGACCTGCCACGTCGATTTCGGCTCCGTGGAGCTCTGCACGACCGAGAACAGGAGCTTCTACGTGAAGTTCGTCCATCACGCCCGAGGAGGCGAGCCCCTGAAGTATAGCAAATCGGATGGCGTGCTGGTGGTCAACTTCACCTCGAGCACCTCGCCCGTCGAGATATACATCGCCAGCTGGCTCCCCTGGCAGGCCAGGGTGAGCAGCTCCTTCGGGAGCATAGAGGCCCGCCTGAACGCCACCCTCCTGACGGCCCTCGACGTGAGATCCTCCTTCGGCTCCATAAACATCCGCGTGGATGCCTCGGAGCTCTCAGGGAACTGCTCCGTGAGGGCCTCGACCTCGCTCGGGAGCATAGAGCTGGAGGCCGTGGCCGGGCCCGATGTCGGCTGCGAGATAAAAGCCGATACGGCCCTTGGCTCCATCGGCAGCGAGGCAGAGGGCTTCGAGACCGTGGAGAAGACGTGGAACCACATGCTGTTGAGGTCCGAGGGCTTCGAGGAGGCCACGAACTTCATCTCCATAGTATTGAGCACCTCCCTGGGCTCCGTTGAGGTCCGGGCGAGGAGGGCCTGAGTTTTGGAAGAGCTCCCGAGGCTGGAGGGGAAGGCCGACCCGGTAGGCTTCTTCTTCCTCGGCCTCACGCTCGCGACCATAGGCGTTTTCGGCCTCCTCGCCGAGATGGGCCTCCTGGCCCCGTTGGAGGCCCTATCATACTGCCTCCTCTGCCTCGGGGCCCTCCTGATGGCCGATGGCGCGATCAGATATCTGAGGCCCTGGACGAGGCACAAAACCCTGCCCCTCGCCCTGGCGGGCTCCCTTATGGCCTCCTCAGGCCTGTCCCTCCTCCTGGCCCCCCGCCTCTGGTGGTGCGCCCTCCTCATCTGTCTCGGCTGCTGGTCCATGTTCTACGGCCTGTTCAGGCTCAGGCCCCCGTCGCCCGCCCGGCGCTGAACGGGGAATATTTTTAGGAGGAAGGATTCCGATTGTGGAGGGCCGGAGATGCTAACGCCGATAAGGCTGGAGCCCGGCAAGACCCTATTGTTGGATGGGCCTTCCTCAGCCACCGTGCTCTCCGGCCTCGTATCCGTCTTCGGGGCAGAGCTGAAGCCCAGGAGGAGGCTCGTGGTGAGGAAAGGACGCAGGATGCCGCTCGAGGCCATAGAGCCCTCCGAGCTCGACGTGGTGGTGGGGCAGGGAGGGGCCTCCACGGTGGTGGAGGGGAGCCCAATACCAGATTCATGGCGCGAGGCGGCGGAGAGCCTGATCAGCAAGCAGGGTGAGGCAAGGGTAATGGTGCTCGGGGGCGTGGACGTGGGCAAGACGAGCTTATGCACCTTCCTCGTGAACACGGCCCTCAAGGCCGGGAGATCGGTGGGAATAATAGATGCGGATGTCGGGCAATCTGACGTAGGGCCTCCCTGCACCATAGGGTTCGCGAGGGCCGGGAAGCCCGTCCTGGACCTCTCGGAGCTGAGGGCCGAGCATGCCTTCTTCCTCGGGGATAAGACGCCATCCTACATGGTGGATAGGGCCCTGAAGGGCATAGAGGAGATGGTGGAGAAGGCCGAGGAGGAGGGCGTGGACTTCCTCGTGGTGAACACGGATGGCTGGATATCGGGCCAGGGGGCGGCCGAGTACAAGAGGGCCACGGCCTCCATCGTGAGGCCCGACGTCATTCTGGCCCTCCAGAGGGGAGGGGAGCTCAAGCAGGTGATAGCAGCCCTCGAGGGCTGGGAGGTCAGGGTCCTGGAGGTCTCGCCCTTCGTGAAGGAACGCGATAGGGAGACGAGGAGGGAGCTCAGGGCCCAGGGGTACAGGCGCTACCTCGAGGGCTCGAAGATAATATCCGTCCAGCTCGATTGGGTGGAGGTCGAGGGGGATTTCCCGGGCTCGGGCCTGAGGCCCTCCAGGGAGAGGATGGCCCTGATAAGGTCCATATTGGGTTTCGACCCGCTCTTCTGCGAGGAGGACACGAGGAGGCTGTTGCTCATCTTCGATGAGGAGGTCCTCCCCGGCCAGGAGGCCCTGGATAGCCTGAGGGCCCAGCTCGGCAAGGACGTGGAGGTGATGAGGAGGGGCGAGGAGAAGAACCTGCTCGTGGCATTATACGATAAGGAAGGGCGCTTCCTCGGCATAGGGACCGTGGTCGGCCTGGATTACAGGAAGAGGGCCGTCAGGATATTCACGCCCGTGGACGAGGAGCAGGTAGCGAGGCTGTGCGTGGGAAGGATAAGGATAGATAAGGACGGCAACGAGGTAGAGGGGCCCGCCGAGCTTAAATCGGCCCCGGGCGAGGTCATGTAGGTCGGGGATATGGAAGTAGATGGGGCCCGTCTCATAAAGGTGGAGGAGGAAATCGATGGGCGCGTCTATAAGGCCCTCATGCTTGAGCTGAGGAACGCCTGTATCCTCCTCATAAGCGAGGGGGAGCTCGCCCTCGGGACCCTCGCCGTGGCCGTCCCGGGCGGCGCCCGAGGACCACCGGCCCCCACATCAGCCAACATCCTGGGCGATAGGCATGCCCTCACGGCCAGGCTTCTGGCCGAGAGGCTGGCCTCCCTCCTCGGGAGGGTGGCCCTGGTCTCCATAAGGGCCGGGGGCTCGGACCTCGAGGTGGGCTCGAGGGCACTCGCGGTCCTGAGGAAGGTACTCGAGGGGAGGGGCGGGCATGAGCCTTAGGGCCTTCCTGGACTCCTGCAGGGAGGACGTGCTCGAGATCGAGGAGGAGCTCTCGACCGAGTACGAGATAGCCGCCGTCATGAGGGCGCTGGACGGGGGCCCTCTGCTCTGCTTCAGGCGCGTCGAGGGGCACGAGGGCTTCAGGGTGGTGGCAAACCTCTGCAATAGGAAGAGGCTCCTGAGGGCCCTGGGCGTCGAGGGAGCCGATATCACGGCCGCCTACAGGAAGGTCATAGAGGCCAGGGAGAGGCCGAGGGAGCCCAGGACCCTGGGCTCGGGGCCCTGGGAGGAGCTGAAACCGGACCTCACGCTGCTCCCCGTCCTGAGGCACTACGAGGGGGATGCTGGCCCCTACATCACCTCGGCCGTGATATCGGCCAGGAGCCCGGATGGCTCCGTGGAGAACGTTTCCGTCCACAGGCTGCTCGTGGCCGGGAAACGCAAGATGGTGATAAGGCTCGTCCCAAGGCACCTCTACAGGCTCTGGCAGATGGCGAGGGAGGAGGGCCGGGACCTGGGCATAGCCATATCCATAGGCGTCCACCCGGCCGTCATGCTCGCCTCCACCACCCCCGTGCCGTTCGGGGTGAGCGAGTTCTGCGTGGCCAATTCCCTGCTCGGGGGCAGCCTCGAGCTCGTGGAGCTGGATGAGGTGAACGCCAGGGCCCCTGCTGGGGCCGAGCTGGTCATAGAGGGCTTCATCAAGGCCGATGAGATGGCCCCGGAGGGCCCCCTCGTGGACATCACGGGGACCCACGATGCCGTCAGGCAGCAGCCCGTCGTCGAGGTATCGAGGATATGGGCCAGGGAGGAGCCCTATTACCACGCTATCCTCCCGGGCGGCCTCGAGCACAAGATATTCATGGGCTTCCCGAGGGAGGCCGAGATATGGAGGGCCGTCTCGCAGGTCGTCCCGGCCGTGAGGGCCGTCAACCTCACGCCGGGCGGGTGCGGCTGGCTCCACGCCGTGATAGCCATAGAGAAGAACGTGGACGGGGATGCCAAGAACGCCATACTGGCCGCTTTCTCGGCCCACCCGAGCTTAAAACACGTGGTCGTGGTTGACCCGGACATAGACGTCTACGACCCCGAGCAGGTGGAATGGGCCATAGCCACCCGCTTCCAGGCCGATGAAGACCTGATCGTCATCAAGGGGGCCAGGGGCTCGACGCTCGACCCGAGCGCGGACCAAGAGACAGGCCTCATGACCAAGGTGGGCATAGACGCCACCGTGCCGTTGGGCAGGGAACGAAAAGCCTTTGAGAAAGCCAGGATACCCATCAGCAATAGGGTAAAAGAGCTCCTCAGGAGGATAGGGGCTTGGGCAAGGCGGTCGTGAAGTTAGGAGGGTTCGCCTTCCCCTCCAGGCCGGACGTAAATACCCTCTCGGCCCTCGCGGACGTCCTCAAACGCCTCTCGGGGGAGGGCTACAGGCTCGCGGTGGTGGTGGGCGGCGGGGAGTTCGCGAGGGAGCTGATAGGGGCCGCGAGGAGGATGGGCGCCAGCGAGGCCGTGTG
>CAYNQQ010000069.1:0-5588 GCA_964399385.1 uncultured Candidatus Bathyarchaeia archaeon
GGGGATCAGGTGGAGCTCAGGGCCGAGAAGGCGAGCGATCAGGATAACTCCATATGGGTGGACTACATGGTGGTTGTCCCGCTCTCCTCCCCCGGTCTCGGCTTCCCACAGGACCTGGCCCATAACGCCATGAGGAAGCCCATCCTCAGGGCCACCCTGCTCCCGAGGTGATGCGGCCTGAAGCTCCCGGCCGGCACCTACCAGTTCCAGTTCAGGATGAGGTGCTCGGACAACACGAGGCCAGAGGTCCTGGCCGTCTTAGAGGTCAGGGCCTCAAGGGAGGGCGGGGTCGAGGAGGTCCTCGCGAGGAGGGAGGTGAAGGCCACGGATTTCCCGAGGGCCAACGAGTGGCACGTCTTCCCCCTGAGGGCCGATGTCAGGGAAGGCGATGACGTGGTCATCTCGGTCGAGTTCAGGTCAGGGGTGGCCGACCTCTGGTGCGATTGGGTCAGGATACAGCCCCTCGCCCCCGTGGGCGACTCCATGCTCGATATATCGCCTGAGTTCTGGAGGGATTCCCTGACGGAGCCCATCAGGCTCTCCAGGCCCCTGGCGATAGGCCCCCTCAGGCTAAGGGGGAGGGGCTCCCCCGCGAGGCCCCTCAGGCTCCTGCCGAGGGGGCTGGCCGAGCTCGGGCCGGGGAAGGGCTTCAGGCTGAGGCTCGGGGATAGGGAGGCCATCTTGATAGGGCCCGATGGCCACGAGAACCTCTCCCTCAGGCCGGATGGCCTCTCGCTCCAGGTCCCGGGCCGGAGGCTGGTGATAGGCCCCTCCTCGGTGAGGTTCGAGAGGTATGACGAGCAACTCGGGGCCTGGGTGGAGCAGATGACCCCAGATCTCGTGGAGAAGTGGAGGGACGAGGGCGACCCGGATAAGATATCCATGAGGGCGCTGAGGAGCTACCCGCTCGGGCCCAGGGACATAAGCGTTCCAGGGCTTGATGCGGACGGGAGGCTCTCCTGACGGAGGTAGAGGCCAGGGCCCCCTCGCTCGACGTGCTCTCCGAGGAGAGGAGGTGGGCCGGCGAGCTCATAGACCTGGTGTCCGAGAGGGAGGCCGCCATAGAGGCCCACAGGTCGGACCCAAATGCCCACCACGAGGCCTTCGTGCCGGGCGATGTCTTCTCGGATTTCGCCTCCAAGAAGCTCCTGCCGGACATCAAGGATTACGATGGGAGGCCCATCACTGAGCTGGTGGCGGCCTCGGAGGAGATAAGCCGGGATGGCATTATAATGCCGGGGGCCATCTCGGTGCCCAAGATAGCCGGGAACGTGGGCGTGAAGAGCAACCTCCTGGCCCTCAGGAAAACCGATACCTATTCGACAGAGCTACCCAATTACATCCTCGTCGAGGAATTCACGCTCGGGTGCCAGGGAGGGGTGAAGAACGTGCTCGAGGAAGCGCGTTGCGAGCTCAAGGCCTCCCACGGCGATGGCTATGGCCGGGCCTGGTGCCTGGTCACGGTCCAGGAGGCGGGAGGGGAGGAACAGACCTACGCCGAGTGGTCGACCACGGATGTTGCGTTCGTCAGCTTCTCCAACACCGAGGAGGCGGTCTTCGGGGAAGGCAAGGCCGTGGTCGTCAGGTTCTACCTGAAGGTAGAGGTGCTCGAGAAACCACCGCCCGGCGGCATCTTCCCGAAGGCCCTCATGAGGAACCCTGGTGTGAGGGGGAGGAGGTATGCGCTCAGGGTCGAGGTCCCGTAGGACCATCGTCAGGATAACGCCCCGCCTCTTCAGGAAGGTGGAGAAGGCCCTGCCGATAAGGCCGGGCGCCCTCATATTCAGGGGCCTGCCCTGTCTCGAGCTGATCTTCAACAGCCCTCTCGACGAGGAGGAGAAGGAGAAGCTCAAAAGGGCCCTGAGGGAGGAGCTGGCGGACGAGTTCGACATAGAGATAAGAGATGAATAGGCCAAGCCTTATCACGTCCCGCCCGCATGTGGATGAGGTAGGTGCCCCGCGTTGAGCTCTGGCCAGCCCAGCCTCATCTTCTACGGGGGTGTCGGGGGAGAGGTGGGCGGGAACCAGATAATGCTCGCCGACCCGGATACCAAGGCGAAGCTCCTCCTCGATTTCGGCTGCAACCTGGCCAGGAGGGGCCTCCTCTACCCCTTCCCCATGGCCCCGAGGGACAGGGAGGAGATGGTGAACGTGGGCCTGGCCCCGAGCCCGGAGGCCCTCTCATCGAGGCCCTTCGAGGGCCCTCCCCAGGCCGTTTTCATCTCCCACCCGCACGCCGACCACTACCTGTGCGTCTGCCTCCTCCCGGAGGGCACCCTCCTCCTGGCCTCGCCGGGCTGCCTGACCATGATGGAGGTGAGGAGGTCGACGAGGAGGAAGGGCCCCGAGGACGAATTCGACCACCTCAGGCCCATGCCGCTCGAGGCCGGCAGGCCTTTCGAGCCCGTAGAAGGCCTCGTCATCACGCCCTACTACGTGGACCACAGCGCCTTCGGCAGCATGGGCGTCCTGATCGAGGCCGGGGGCAGGCTCCTGGCCTACACGGGCGATATAAGGTTCCACGGCCCCCTGAAGGACTACAGCCTCGATTTCGAGAGGATACTCGAGAAGAAGGAGCCCGATGTCCTGGTGGTGGAGGCCACCAACGCCGTGGGGGCGAGGATGGCGGGCGAGGAGGAGGTTAGGCAGGACATGGTGGATATCTTCGAGGAGGCCAGGGGCCTCGTCCTCGTGGACACCCACCTCGGGGATGTCTGGAGGGTATCGAGCATAATCTCGGCCGCTAAGGAGGCGAGGAGGGACGTCCTCATCCCGCTCAGGCTCCTCGCCATACTCGAGGCCCTCAAGGAGAAGGCCTGCAGCATGAGGCCCGATATCATAAGGATGCCCGTCCCAGACCCGGGGGAGCCTAACGTCCTCGTCTACGTCAGGCCCAAGAGGAGGCTCGAGAAATGGGAGAAGGAGGTCCTCTCGAGATGCGAGGACGAGCTCGGGCCGGATAAGCTGGTCGGCCCCGAGGAGGCCGTGAGGAGGGCCGGGGAGCTCGTCATGATAACGGAGCACCCGACCATAGACATGAGGGACCTGGGCCCGCCCGGCAGGACGGTCCTCGTCCACGCGAGGAGCGAGCCCTTCGATGAGACGGGCCTCGTGGAGTACGAGACCCTCAAGGCCTGGCTGAGGACCTTCGGCATACCCATGCTCCAGGCCCACAGCAGCGGCCACGCGAGCCTCACGAGGATAGCGGAGCTCGTGGAGAGGGCGGCGCCCGGGAAGACCATAGTGGTCCATACCCCCGAGCCGGAGTTGGCCAGGAAGTTCCTGTCGAACTTCTGCGGTGAGGTCCTGGCCCCTGGGCCGGGCGAGGAGGTCAGGCTCTAAAGGCCGGTGAGGAGCCCGAGGAACCTGCAGGTCCTGTACCTGGCGTCCCCCGAGGGCCAGGTCGAGGAAAGGATGGGGCTTATGACCTCGGCCGCCTTCAGGACGGCCACGCACAGGTTCTCGAGACCCCCGAGCCCGTGGGAGCGGCAGGCAGCAGCTATATCAGAGCCGGTTATGGTCCTCCTGGCGGCAAGGGCCAGGGAGATACGCGCGAGCTCCCCGGCCCTGGCCTCATCCAGGCCGAGCTCCGAGAAAAGAGCTCTAAGCCCCTCCTGGCCCTCCCTTCCCTTGAGAAGGGCCTCCAGCACGGCCCTAACCGCCCTGTTGAGCCTTATCTCAGAGCCGGGGGCGAGGGGGCTGCTATCCCACTCGAGGCAGCGGGAATCTGGCCTGACCGGCACCACCAGGCCCAGGTCGCTGGCCAGCAGGAGCGCGTCCTCGCCCGCCAGCTCGAGGGCCTCCGTGTAGGTCAGCCTGTCCCTCAGGAGCAGGGAGCTCAGTAGGTCCGATAGCCTTCTGGCTTCCTCGCCGTGCAGGCCCAGCTCCCCCGCCAGCCGGGCCAGGAGATCACGTACCCCAGCCTTCTTGAGCGGCACGCCATGGGTGGTGGCCCGGCACATAAAAGGCCAGGACATGGTGGGGTGCCTACGGACTGCTGGCCTTCTTAAGACGGGGGCCACTGAGGTCTCGGTGCGTGGGTTGGGCGAGGAGGAGGGGAGGCGGAGGGGCTGCCTGGCATCTTACAGCCCTTTCTTCGGCGTCGGTGCCTTCGCCTTCCTCGAACTCCCGGGCAGCTGGGACCTGAGGATGGGGCCGGAGCCCCCCGAGTGCGACCTGCTCGGGGGATGGGATTCCACGGGCAGCTACAGGTGGGTGATGGAGGGCAAGCTGAAGGCCTTCCTCGTCCAGGAGGAGAAGAACCGCATATACCTATTGTCCGTGGAATCGAGGGACGTGAGGGAGGCCTCCAGGGCCCAGAGGGCCATAGAGAAGAGGATGAGGAAGATAGAAGCTAAGAAGGCCTCCGAGGTCATCGGGAGGGGCTTCCTCGAGGTATCCGGCCATAGGGCAGCCTACATGGCTTTTGTGGAGCGGAGGGGCTTCCTCCCCCGGGCGAAAGCCAGGTATGTGCTCGTGGCCGGTTTCTTCTGCGATGAGACGGGGAGGCTGCTCTGGGTCGAGGTGAGAGGAGGGCCCTACCTGCTCGAGGACCTCGAGGACCTGGTGTCCATCATCTCCTCCCTCTCCTGCCACGGGTGAGCTCCTCGGCCTCGCAGACGGCATGGGCTATCGATTCCAGGAGCCTGAAGACGACATCCAGCTTGGATTCGTCCCTGAGGCAGGTTATTATCACGTGGGGCTCCCTCCGGGATACCGAGAACCTCACGAGCTTGTCCTTCAGGGCCACGAGGGCCTCGAGCACATCGCCGGATAGGGCCTTGAGGGCCCTCTCGGGTTTATCAGATCTCACCTCCATGTACCTCGATAGCCGGCCCACCTCCACGGGCTTGAAGACCTCCTTCCTCAGCTCCACCTCCCTCGCGGCCTTCGTCTTCTTGCCCAGGACCTCCAGCCTGAAGCCCGGCTTCCTCGCGAGATTAGCCTTCACCACTATCCTGTCCCTACGCCCGAGGGCATAGGCCGTCAGGAGGTAGATGGGCATCTCCCTCGCGAGGAGGACGAGGGATACCTCGACCTTGGATAGGGGCCCGGAGGAGGTCCTGAAGGCCACCTTGAAGCCCGAGGAGCCAAGGGACTTAAACCTAACCTTCCTCGAATACCTCTTCAATACCCCCCTAAGGGCCTTCCAGAAGGAACGCTGTATCCTCCTGTTCCAGATGGAGCCGAAGGCATAAGAGGCTACGAGGGCCACCGTTAGACCCAACAGGATCATCATGCTGGTTTCCAGCTGCATGCCGTGAAATCGCACCTTTCCGTAAGACTTAAGTCTTCAGCCAAGCTGCCACACGAGCGGAGGGCGATAATATGGGGCAGGTGTACCCGCTGTACTTCGTCCTCGCCGGCGTAGTGGTCTACGGCCTGGCTTACTTCTGGTATGCGCGCTGGTACGATAAGAACGTATGGGAGCCTGATCCCAAGAGGGCGACGCCAGCCCACATGTACATGGACGGCATCGAGTTCTTCCCGACCAGCAAGTACGTGCTCTTCGGCTTCCAGTTCAAGGGCATAGCCGCCCTGGGCCCGATCCTGGGCCCGTTCGTGGGCATACACTTCGGCTTCATACC
>CAYNQQ010000070.1:0-5494 GCA_964399385.1 uncultured Candidatus Bathyarchaeia archaeon
AGGTGGAGGCACTGGAGGAGGCACAGGGGGATTAAGCCGTGAGCAGGCCGGCCGGGCCGGAGGCCGAGGAGCCCGTGGAGGAGAGGGTCTACGTCATCCCGCTCGGGAGGACGAGGGTTACCTCGCGTAAGAAGAGGGCCCCGAGGGCCATAAGGCTCATAAAGGAGTTCGCGAGGAGGCACATGAAGGCCGAGGAGGTCAAGATATCGCCCGAGCTGAACGAGTACATCTGGTCCAGGGGCATAGAGAAGCCGCCGAGGAAGGTCAAGGTCCGCATGGAGAAGTACGAGGACGGGACCGTTAAGGTCTTCTTGGCCGAGGAGGGATGGGGCCCGGAAGGCTCATAAAGGCCCCGGCCCCACGGAGGAAGGGCGATGAGGAGCCGCTCCTAAGCGCTGACGGATGAGAGAACGCAGGCCTACCTGAGCCCGCCTTTTTAACCCCCTCCTCCGTCCGATAGACGGGTGATGAGGAGTCCGAACACCGAGGGGTGACGAGCGTCCCACATCTGATGGCCAATCCTTATCAGGGCCCGGCCGGCCCATCCCGCTGGGATGAGGAGGGCCACTTCGCTGAGGTGCTGATGAGATATGCCTACTCCGACCTCCTCCAGCATGCTTAAACCGAATAAACCCCCTACCGCCCTATCTGGATGGGCTGTGAGGCCCTATGGGCGGATGCTGAGCGGTGATGAACCAGGATAGGGACCGAGCCTCGCCACGCCGGAGGGGATGATGATTACCCCGATAGGCCGAGCGGTGATGAATGCGGCCGTATCTGACCGGGAGGGTCCAGAACTCGATTGTTTTTCCTTTTAAGCGGCCCTTTCGGGGACCTGTGGGTGATGATTCGTCGGCGCCCCTGAGCCGTGGTGCTGAGAAGCCATCCGGCTGAGGGGCGATGAGGAATTTGACTTGCGGTGAGGGATGAGCGTGGGCCGCAGCCCCCGAGCCCCAAGCCATATATGGCCCCGATCCGCGCCTGCTCGTGAGGGCCCCGAGGCCAGCCATGCGGGTGCCCAGGCGGCCCTGAGGGATGATGAGACGACGGTCTCCCGAGCTGGCGGGAAAGCCCTCTCCGGGCCGCGAGAAGGCCTCAGTGAGGGTGATTCAGGCCACCGGAGGCCAAATGGCCTGGCTCATCACGGGCCCGGCTTACGGTCGGGAGGGAGCGGAAAAGGCTTATACGTGGTGGAGCCCGCTCCACCCGGGTGTCCTTATGCCCCAGAAGGTGGTTTGCTCGAAATGCGGTTACGTCCTATATGAGGAAGAGGAGGACCTCAAGCCCCCGGACGAGATAATACAGATGTTCGAGGACGAGCGGTGCCCGAGGTGCGGGCACAAGCTCTCGGTAGTCCCCGTCAAGATAGAGATATTCCCGCTCAAGAGGCCCAGGAGGGCCAGGTGATTGGGCGGGGAACTCAGGAGAACCCACTTCTATGCTTTCCACGTGGGCAGGGCCAGGATGGGCGAGTTCGCGGGCTTCGAGATGCCCATCTGGTACGAGGGCATAATACCGGAGCACATGGCCGTCCGCGAGGCCGTCGGGGTGTTCGACGTCAGCCACATGGGGCGGGTGGCCGTCGAGGGCCCCGATGCCGAGGCCCTCCTGAACTACGTCCTCACGAGCGATATCAGCTCCCTGAGGCCCGGCAGGTCCTCCTACTCCCTCATGTGCAACGAGAGGGGGGGCATAATAGACGATGTCGTGGTGCTCAGGAGGTCGGATGACGCATTTCTGTTGGTCGTGAACGCGGCCAACAGGTCCAAGGACCTCAGGTGGCTTGTAGAGCACGCCAGGGGCCGGGACGTGGCCATAAGGGACCTATCGGATGACGTGGCCATGATGGCCGTCCAGGGTCCGAAGGCCCGAGACGTCATCGAGCCCCTATGTGATAGACCCATATCGGGCCTGAAGTGGCATAGCTTCACAGATGCCCGCATATCGGGTACCGAGGTCCTGGTGGCCAGGATGGGCTACACGGGCGAGGATGGCTTCGAGATATACATATGGGATGCCCCGCTTGATAGGCCCGAGAAGGCATTAAGGATTTGGGATGCCGTCTTGGAGGCCGGACGCGATTTCGGCATAAAGCCCTGCGGCCTGGGAGCACGGGATACCCTGAGGCTCGAGGCCGGTTTCAGGCTCTACGGGACCGATATGGATGAGAGCACGACGCCTTTTGAGGCCGGCCTCTCGTTCGCGGTCGACCTGGGGAAAGAAGACTTCATAGGACGTGAGGCCCTATTAGAGGAGGCCGAGAAGGGACCTGATAAGGTGCTGGTGTGCCTTAAGCTGGTGGAGAAAGGGGTCCCGAGGCACGGCTACAAGGTCCTGGGGACGGATGGCCGTGAGGCGGGCTGGATGACGAGCGGTACTTTCTCGCCGCTCCTCAGGCGCGGGATAGCCATGGCCTACGTCAGGCCCGAGCTGTCCGGGCCCGGCACGGAGCTCCTCGTGGACCTGAGGGGCCGCAGGGCCAGGGCCGTGGTGGTCGAGCCACCTTTTTACGACCCGGCCAGGTACGGCCGGAAGAGGAGGGCCGGGACGTGAAGGCGGGCGAGTATGAGGTCCCCGAGGGCCTCTACTACACCCGGGAGCACGAGTGGGCGAAGGTCCTCCCCGACGGGACGGTCCTCATGGGCATAACGGATTACGCCCAGAAGAAGCTCCACGAGATAGTGAACATCGAGCTGCCGGAGGTCGGGGCCGAGGTGAGCCAGATGGAGGCTTTCGCCAGCGTTGATAGCGTGAAGGCCACGAGCGAGATCTACGCCCCCGTCTCGGGCACGGTGGTCGAGGTGAACGAGGAACTGCTCGACAGGCCGGAGCTCCTGAACCAGGACCCTTATGGTGAGGGCTGGATTGCCAAGATAAAGCCCAGGAGCAGGGAGGCCCTCGAGGAAGAGCTGAGGGCCCTCATGACGGCCGAGCAATACGCCAGCTACATAAGGGGGCTGGAGGGCTAAAGCCAGCTCACTCGACCCTCATGACAACCTCCTCGCCGTAATCTGCCAGGACCCGTATGTAGCCCCTGAGGGCCTCGTCGAGCTCCGGGTCGCCGGTATCGACCCTTAAGGCCTTGAGGCCCCTGAGCTTGCTCTTGGTGGCGACCACTATTATGTTATCGAGGCCCACGGCTCTTATCACGCGGGGGCTTATCTGCTGGTTGCCCCGGCCGAAGATGAAGCCCTGCCCTCCTATGGGCGTGACTATTATCTTGGCCCTCCTGCCCCTTATGAGCTCGAGTATCCTGGCCTCGTTCGCGTCCTTGGCCAGGAGCTTCCCATCGCATACGACATCAACGCCCAGAAGGGTTTTCTCGAGCCCGAGGAGCTCCATTATGGGCCTGGTGGTGGTCCCCGGCCCTATTATGTAGATGACGCCCGGCTCCATCTCCTCTACCACCTGCCTCGCTATGGCGAGCTTGTTCTCCTCTTCATCAGCCGTCGTGGGGCTCGCGAGCTTGATGCTCTGGACGAGGTCGGGCTCGTAGGGGACGAGCATGTAGCCGTAGAGGCGGGCCGAGAGACGCCCCCTCCTGAAGGCCTCCTCATCCACATCCATGACCTCCGCCTCCCTCACGGGCAGCTCACCCGAGAGGAAGCCCATGGCTATCCTCGCGGCCGCCCTCGGGTTCACGGCGAAGACGGCGCTGTGCATCTTGACGCCGGTGGGCACGCCAAGCACGGGCACCTCCCGGTCCACGGCATCCATCACGTCCCTCGCCGTCCCGTCCCCGCCGCAGAAGACGAGGAGGTCGAGGCCCGAGCCGACCATCGCCCTCGCTATGGCCTTCGTGTCCTCGGCTGTTGTCTTCTCCTTCCTCTCCCCGAAGACTAAGGGCTTGTAACCGCAATCGAGGGCCTCGAATTCCCCCATGAGGCCGGCCCCCGCCAGAAGCTCGATTTTACCCCTCATGGGCGAGAAAGCCCTCAGGAACTCCTTGGCCCTCCCCGGCGCCACCGGTTTGGCACCCAGCTCTATGGCCTTCCTGAGTATGTCCTCGCCATCCGTGCCCTTGAGGCCGACGGCACCCCCCATGCCGGCTATCGGGTTTACTATGAGCCCGAGCCTCGGCCGCCCCGTCATGCTCCACGCCCTCCCCGCTCAGGGCACCCTCAGCACCACGAGCTCCCTCGTGAGGCCTGAGTGGACGAAGTAATAATGTGTTTCCACGACCCCGAGGCCGTGCTCGCGGGCCATATCGGCCAGGCAGAGCTTGCTCGGGGCGGCGAGGCAGGCCATCTTGCCCTCCTCCACCAGCTCGGGCAGGAGGGCGAGGAAGCCCTCGTAAATGGACCTCACGTCATGGCCGGCGGTGGAGGCGGAACGCCCGTAGGGCGGGTCAGCTACCACCCTATCGGCCTTCCTGAAGGGCGGCCTGAGGGCATCGGCCACCAGGATGCCCTCGGGCTCCACCCCGAGGAACCTGAGGTTGAGCAGGCACCCGAAGGCCATCCTCGGGCTTATGTCGGAGCCCGCCACCCGGCAGCCGAGGAGGCCGGCCTCTATTAGGATGCTCCCCGTCCCACAGAAGGGGTCAAGAACGAGCTCCCCCGGCCTGGCGCGGGCCAGGTTCACCATGCATCTCGCGAGCTTGGGCATCATGGCCGTGGGGTGGAAGAAAGGCCTCTTAGAGGGCCTCCTCTCCGTGAAACCCGGCCTCGAGACCTCCGAGAGCTTGAGACCCATGAAGAACCAGCCCTCCGTCAGGACGCACAGGAAATCCACATCCGGCTCCACGAGGTCGACCTTAAGGCCCCCGACCGTCCTGAAGACCTCCGAGCCCAGTTTTCCCTCCAGCCTGGTGGTGTTTATGCCCGGTGAGGCCCCCCTCACCCGCCTGACCCTCACCCTGAAGCTCTGGCCCGGCCTGACGAAGTCCTGGAAGGGGGCCTCCGAGGCAGCCCTAAGTATCTCCTCCTCGGTCGCCGGGCAGGAGAAGATCTCGAGGCAGCAGGCCCTCGTGAAGGCCGTCCTACTTATCAGGGCGGCGGCCCTGCCGGCATCGCATTTCAGCCTCGAGAGCTGGGCAAGCTCGCCCAGGACCTCATAGGGGACCCCATGGGCTTCTAAGACGGCCCTGAGCTCGGCATGAGGCAGGGTTGGGTGCTCGCCTGATAGGAGGAAGAAGAGAGCGGCTCTATCTCCCTCAGAGCTCATGCCTTAACTCCCTTGCCAGGAGATCGGCTATGGAGACGACGCTGACCGGGCTCGGGACGGTATCGGTCCCGACCACGCCATCGCAGCCCGAGGCCATTATGCGCTTGAGGGCGTCCTTGACGAGCAGGGGGTGGACGCAGGCCGCGTAGACCCTCGAGGCACCCTGCTTCTTGAGGACCTCGAGGGCAGCTATGACAGTTCCACCCGTGCTTATCATGTCATCGAATATTATCACCGTCCTGCCGGAGACGTCAAGCGCCTTCTCGTCGATCCTGACCTCGCCCGTTATACGGCTCCTCTCCTTGTGGAGCCAGCCGAAGCCATCTCC
>CAYNQQ010000071.1:0-5353 GCA_964399385.1 uncultured Candidatus Bathyarchaeia archaeon
GACCAGGAGCCGGAGAAGATCTCGGACCCGGAGTGCATATACTGCTTCAGGTGCGTGGCCGCCTGCCCGCACGGGGCGATAAAACCGAGGTTCCCGTGAGCCTTAGGGCCAGGTAGGGCACCAGGAGCACCGCTCCGAGCGTGGAGAGGGCTATCGAGACCCTCCTGGCCCTGCCCGGGGGGGCCAGCTTGACCTTGAGCACCAGCTTCATGCTGGCGCTCGAGAGGACCGAGCCCTCGTTTGACACGGCCGCCAGCAAGGCCCCCTCCTCCTCGAATGTGAGGTCGGCCTTAACGGACCCGGTCTTGTTCAGGAGGATCTCGACATCCTCCCTGGACGCCAGCTCCCTTAGCGTCGAGGAGTTGAGAGGCGCTAACTGCCCTATGAGCTGGTAGAGTTCGCGTGGCCCGAGGAGGACGTAGACGCGCACCCCCTCCCCGCAGTCCGCCTCAACGTGAAGCACCGTGTTGGGGCTGACGGACATCATACTCCAGTTCACCACGCCCGGTGGGAGCTCGCCACTCATCTCGGTCCTGTGGGTCGTCAGCGTTATGAGCGATACGCAGAAGATGGCCAGGGCTACCACGAGCATCAGGGCGCCGAGCCTCGCCGCCAGGTAGGACAGCCTCCCGAGAGACGTCATGCCGGCTCGAACCTCCTCAGGAAGTATATCAGGGCCAGCACGTAGAAGGCGAGCGTTATGGCGTAGTTCCCCCCGAGGTAGGCGTAGCACTGCCAGAGCTCGGGGGCCTCACCGCCCGGCAGGAGGGGGGCTCTTCCGAGGGCACCGTAGTGCATGAGGAGGGCATCGAGCGGGTTGAACAGGTAGTAGGCGTGGACGACGCCCTCCCAGTCCGTGATGTTCCCTATCATGAGCAGCAGGCTGCTCACGATGCCCACCGCGAACCAGAGGGCTATGCCTATGGCGAGGGAGGCCCCGCCCCTCTTCACCGTTATGGCCGCGAGGAACATGAGGGCCGCCGGGAAGAGGACATCGGCCAGGAGGGCCAGCAGGCCGAGGGCCAGGATATCGAGGTGCTTGACCGCCAGGGCCGGGAGGTTTATGGCCGTGAAAACGCAGACCGAGAGGATTATGTAGGAGACGGGTATCAGGATGCCGGATATCAGCTTGGCCAGGAAGAACCTGCCGCGGCCGATGGGGTAGGTCAGGTAGGTCTGGACGAGGCCCTTCCTGACCTCGTTCGCGAGGCCGTAGGATATGTTCTTGAGGATGAGGACCATGGTTATGAAGCTCACCATGCCCGAGGACAGGCTCATGATGAGTAGGAGGCGGGCTTCCTCGGCCTCCGGCCCGAATGCTACGATGGCCGGCGAGAAAGTGAAGGGGAAGAAGGCGTAAAGGAAGGCCAGGAGCTCCGGTATCGGGAACCTGTAGGCCTCCTTCAGGTCGATGGCGAGGACCTCCAGCATGGGCCACCTCCTGCGGCCGCGCCCCAAGCCCCTCACCTCCCCACCCTCCCGAGGACCACGCGCCTGAACAGGTCCTCGAGGCTGGCCACCCTGGATTCTATGCCGTAGAACTCGAGGCCGGCCTCGGAGGCCAGGGTCCTGACGGCCCCGTAGAACTCCTCCTCATGCCCTTTCTCCACCTCGACCACGAGGTCCCGGCCCGAGATGTAGGCCTCCCTCACGTAGGGGAGTTCCAGCACCCTGGCCCTTAGGGCCTTAGGGTCGCTTACCGATACCCTGAAGGAGCGGCCGAACTCGCTCATGAGCTCGTCGAGGGTGCCCGTGATGTGGACCCTGCCCTGGTGGATGAGGGCCACGGAATCGCAGATGCGCCCGAGCTCGGGGAGTATGTGCGATGAGATGACGAAGCCCACCCCCTCGTCCTTGTGGAGCCTCGCTATGAGGTCGAGCACCTCCGACCTGCCGAGGGGGTCGAGGTTGGCCATGGGCTCGTCGGCTATGACGAACTCGGGCTCGTGGATGAGGGCCTGGGCTATGCACAGCCTCTGCTTCATGCCGGCCGAGAGGCCGCCTATCTTCCTGTTGGCCGCATCGGATAGCCCCACGAGCTCCAGGACCTCGAGGGCCCTGCGCCTGACGTCCGGCACGCCGTAGATGCGGGCCACGTGCTCCAGGAACTCGAGGGCCCTTATGTGGGGCGGGAGGGCCATCTGCTCGTGGAGGACCCCGACCCTGGCCCTGACCTCCGGGTTGTTCCAGGGGTCCTCGCCGAAGAGGAAGACCTGGCCCGAGTCAGGCCTCAGGAGGCCGAGGCATATCCTTATGGTGGTCGTCTTCCCGGCCCCGTTAGGGCCTATGAGGCCGAATATGCGGCCCACCGGGACCTCGAGCGAGAGGCCGTCGAGGGCCACCACATCCCCGAAGCGCTTCACGATATCCACGCACTCGATGGCCTTTTCCACTCTGACCCCTCCATCGCGCCCTCCTGCGAGGGGGGTCCATGCTAAATAAGTCTTGGCAGGGCTCTCAGAACGGTAGAGACATGAGGCAGCCCAAGGCCGTGGTCATGGTGATAGCGGGTCTCGACCCCTCGGGAGGGGCTGGCCTATCCGCGGACATAAGAGCTCTCGCGAGCCTGGGCGTCTACTGCGCGCCCATCGTGGCGGCCATAACGGCCCAGGACACCAGGGGCGTGTATTCCGTCAGGCCCGTGGAAGCCAGCCTGCTGGAGGCCCAGCTCAGGCCAGTCCTCGAGGACCTGAGGCCCGGGTGGGCCAAGGTGGGCGTCCTCTTCTCAGCCGAGAACATCCGCTTGGTGGCCAGGCTGGCCGATAGGGGCGTGAAGCTCGTGGTGGACCCGGTCCTGAGGGCCGGGACGGGGGAGCCGCTCATCGAGCCCGGGGCGCTGGACGTCCTCAGGGAGGAGCTGGTGGCCAGGGCCTTCGTCATCACGCCCAACGCCCGCGAGGCCGGGGAGCTGACGGGCATTAAGGTCAGAACGGTCGAGGACGCGAGGGAGGCCGCGAGGATTCTGGCCGAGATGGGGCCCAGGGGCGTGGTGGTCAAGGGCGGCCACATAGAAGGGCCCGAGGCCGTGGACGTGCTCTACCACGACGGCGTTTTCTACGAGTTCAGGAGGCCCAGGATGGCCCATGACGCCCACGGCTCGGGCTGCGTCTTCTCGTCCCTCCTGGCCGGCCTGCTGGCCCTGGGCGAGGATCTCCCCTCCGCCGTGAGGAAGGCAGGGGACATGGCCTACAGGGCTCTTAAATGGGCTATCAGACCTGGCTCAGGGAGGCCGGTGGTCGAGCCCATGGCCGAGCTCTTGAGGGAAGCCGAGAGATATAGGGTCCTCATGGAGGTCGAGGAGGCAGTAAGGGCCTTCCTGGCCGAGCCCTCATCTCCCTATTTCATACCTGAGGTGGGGACCCAGATAGGCATGTCCCTTCCCATGCCGGAGGGCCCCGAGGATGTGGCGGCCGTGGAGGGCCGCATAATAAGGGTGGGGGGCAGGGCGAGGGCCGCCGGGCCCGTGAGGTTCGGGGCCTCAAGCCATATAGCACGCATAATAGTGGCTTCCTCAAGGCACGACCCCGGCGTTAGGGCCGCCATGAACCTCGCCTACAGGCCCGAGCTGGTGAAGGCCCTCGAGGAGATAGGGCTCTCAGTGGTCTTCATCGATAGGGCGAGGGAGCCACCGGAGGTGGCTGCTGTCGAGGGGGCCTCCCTCCCCTGGGCCGTGGAGGAGGCCGTGAGGGAGCTCGGCCGCGTCCCAGATGCCATATATGACCTCGGGGCCGTGGGGAAGGAGCCCATGGTGAGGCTTCTTGGGAGGTCCGCCCGCGAGGTGGTCGCCAGGGCCATAAGGGCCATGAGGAGGGCCTCCCGCCGGGTTTAGCTCCCGCTTAAGTGCCCCCGCCACGACATACGCCCGGCCTTGAGCCGCGTGGAGATGGTGGGCGTGGGGCACAAGCCCGACGTGCTGAGGGTGGCCGTGGCGGAGGGCAAGATACTGCTCAGGCGGGAGACGCTAAAGCTCATAAGGGAGGGGCGTGTCGAGAAGGGGAACCCGCTCCTATCCGCCCAGCTCGCGGGCATAATGGCGGCCAAGAGGACACCCGAGCTCATACCCCTATGCCATCCCATACCGATAACCAAGGTCGACGTGGATACCCATGTGGAGGAGGACGGGGTGAGGGTGAGAGCGCGCGTCGAGGCCGTGGCGAAAACCGGCGTCGAGATGGAGGCCCTGACAGCCGTCTCCGTGGCCCTCCTGACCGTGTGGGACATGGTCAAGCAGTACGAGAAGGACGAGGCAGGCCGGTACCCGCACACGGCCATAACGGGCATAAGGGTCCTGAGCAAGATCAAGGCCGAGGCCCCAGGCAGTAGGGACAGGCCCTAATGCATATCCCGCATATCAGCTCGCCCACGCCCGGCCTCGTGGAGAACTCGATGAGCTTCTGGAGGCAGGCCCCGTAATCGAACACGGCATCACGGCCTTCAGGCCTCAGGTCGAAGGCCACATCCCTTATGGCCTTGGCGGGGCAGGCCTCGACACAGGCCCGGCAGGGGCCGCACCTCGACCTCATGGGCTCCCCGGTCTCGAGGGGCATGTCCGTCAGCACGGTCGCGAACCTCACCCTCGGCCCCTTATCGGGCGTCACCACGAGCAGGCTCTTCCCCATCCAGCCCAGGCCCGCGAGGACGGCGACGGCCTTATGGGATATGACCCCGAGCTGGCGCTCCCAATCCACTATGCGAGATGCAGGGACCGGCAGCGCCCTATGGCCCTTCGAGGCGCAGAAGGAGGCTATCTCCACCGCGGCCCTATCCAAGAGCTCGTTGGCCTGCCTGTACCAGCGGGCGTAGGCGGGCGAGGGCCCATCCGGCCCTATGCTGGCCAGGACCTCATCGGGCATGACCACGCCCATGGATATGGCCCTCGGGTAGCGTTCCAAGAGGGGGCCGGTTATGCCGAACTCGTCCTCGTATCCGGAGAGGTCGGCGAAACCGATCTTGTCAATCCCCAGGGCCCTCGAGAGGGCCTTAAGCTCCCCCTCGTACAAGACCCCTGGCCCCGGCCATCTGCCCCTCACGTTTATAGAAGCCCTCGCCCTCGCTCTCTGAGCGGGGGTGGTAGGCCCTCACCTTGGGAGGCAAGCCGAGGTACGTGGTGTGCGCGGCATGGCCCTACATAAACTACGTGCCCCACCTCGGGACCATAATACCGCTCCTATCGGCCGACGTGGTGGCGCGCTTCCTGCGCATGAGGGGGCACGAGGTAGTCTTCGTCAGCGGCTCGGACGAGCACGGGACGCCCATAGAGGTGGAGGCCGTCAGGCAGGGCATCGACCCCAAGGAGCTCACGGATAGGAACCACGAGCTGGTCGTGAAACTCCTGGCCGAGTGGGAGCTCTCC
>CAYNQQ010000072.1:0-5172 GCA_964399385.1 uncultured Candidatus Bathyarchaeia archaeon
AGCCTTATCGGCCCCTGCCTCGGTGATATCTCGTTCCTAAGGGCCCTGCCTATCTGGACGACGCCGAAGGGCAGTTTCTTCCTCGCCTGCTCGTAGAGCCTCCTGAACTCCACGAAGATGCCCTGGGCCGCCTCAGGCCTCCCGTAGCCCACGGCGTCCGAGTACGGGCCTATCGTGGTGGAGAACATCGTGGTGAAGTAGCTCGGCTTGCCAAGCTCGCCGCCGCACTCCGGGCACCTTATCGGCCTGGCCTCCACCTCGGCCATTATGTCCTCGAGGCTGAGCTTCTCGGCATCCGGGAGGCCGGCTTCCTCGAGCAGGTGGTCGGCCCTGAACTTACGGCCGCATTTGAGGCACTCCAGCATGGGCTCCTTGAAGTGCTCGAGGTGGCCGGAGGCCTGGAAGACCTTCTCCGGCATTATGACGGGCGAGTCTATCTCGAGGGCCCTGAGGGGCCTGACGAAGATGTCCCTGAACTTCCTTACGATGTTCTCCTTGAGCAGCACGCCGAGGGGGCCATAACATATGAAGCCGCTCACGCCGCCGTAGATCTCGAGGGCTGGCCAGAAGAAGCCCCTGCGCCTGGCCAGCTCGCTCACCAGCTCGTACTTGTCCTTCCTCTCCATGGCCCACCAAGCCTGGGCCCGGGAAAGATATAAGGCATAACGGCTCAAGAGGCCGGGTGCCCGGGTTGCGCCCCAGGGTGTTGGTCACTGACCCGGTACACCCGTCCGGCCTTGAGATGCTCGAGGCCGCTGGCGTCGAGGTCGATTACAGGCCAGGCATAACCCAGGAGGAGCTTAAGGCCGTGGTGGCCGGATATGACGCCCTCATCGTGAGGGGGAGGACTAAGGTCTCGAGGGAGGTCATAAAGGCCGGGAGGGGCAGGCTGAAGGCCATCTGCCGGGCGGGGGTCGGCCTCGATAACATAGATTTGGAGGCCGCCGAGGAGGCAGGTGTGGCCGTCTTCAATACTCCCGAGGCCTCCACGGAGGCGGTCGCCGAGCTGGCGGTGGGGCTGATGATAGCCCTGGCCCGCTCCATACCGGCCGCCGATAGGGCCATGAAGGAGGGCCGCTGGGTCAAGAAGGAGCTCGTGGGCTGGGAGCTGAGGGGCAGGACGCTCGGCATAATAGGCTTCGGGCGGATAGGGCAGAGGGTGGCCGAGATAGCGCATGCCCTGGGCATGAGGATAATAGCCTACAGGAGGACGAGGCCGCCCGGCATAGAGGAGGTCCTGGCGAGGACGGGGGCCAGAATGGCGGGCAGCCTGGAGGAGGTCCTCAGGGAGGCGGATATAATAACCCTGCACGTCCCCCTCACGCCCCAGACGAGACACATGATAGGTAGGCGCGAGATCTCCATGATGAAGGATGGCGCCATCATAATAAACACGTCGAGGGGAGGGGTCATAGATGAGGAGGCCCTCTACGAGGCCCTCAGGAGCGGTAAGCTGGCAGGGGCAGCCCTCGATGTCTTCGAGAGCGAGCCCCCGAGCGGCACGAGCCTCAGGCTCGCCCAGCTGCCGAACGTGGTGGCCACGCCCCACATAGGGGGCCAGACGGAGGAGGCCCAGAGGACGGCATCCGAGCTCGCGGCCAGGAAGCTCCTCGATTTCTTCAGCTCGAGAGGGCTCATCTGAGGGCCCCGAGGCTCCTCTCAACAGCCCTCTTGGCCAGCGTGGCCGATAGCCCTATCATGTCCTCCCCTATCACGGGGTCCCGGGCGTGGGACGCGAGGCAGGGGTAGGTCTGGACGTAGAGGCCGGCCAGTCTCGGGGCCTCCCGGGCTGGCACCCCCACCAGCCTGGAGGCCATGTGGTGGGTCGAGCCACAGGGAGCCCCCCTGAGGACCCTGACCGACCTCACAAGGCCGTCTTTGACCTCGATCTCCAGCTCCGGGAGGCCGAAGGAGGAGGCGAAAACCCCTATCGGGCCGGGCCCCTTCGAGAGGGAGCAGAAGGGCCTCGGGAAGGAAGAGGGTATCCCCATCTCGAGGAGCTCCTCCGATAGCTGGCGCTCCAGGCCCCTCGGGACCAGCTTGTAATCGTCAACCGGCACGAGGACCGATTTGGCGCCTATTTCCCCCGCGAGCTCCGGGATTAAGAGGCAGGCCCCGGCTTCCTCGAGGAGGAAGACCGCGATATCAGGCTCCAGGGCCTCCCCCGGCATCTCGGACGATATTTTCTTCACGACCCTCCCGATGAGATCGTCATCCGGGAGACGTGGGAAACCCCTGCCCAGGTGGAAGACCCAGGAGGGCCAATCCGGCCTAAGGGTGCTGACGTGCCTCGCTATCCTCTCCCCATACCAGCCCTGGACGAAGAAGACGAGCCTGAGGCTGGCCAACTCACACCACCCTTATGGACACCAGCCTCCTGGCCGCTACCTCGAGGGCCTTCTTAACCTTATCGAGGACGCCGCGGGCTTCGGCCGACCTCCTCACCTCGATGGCCAGCCTGAGCCCTTCGTCGCTCACGCCCAGCACATCGAGGCCGAAGGCCGACCTAAGGGCCCTTTTGACCTCCTCGGCCTCAATGGGCGGTAGCTTCTCGAGGCACCTGTTGGGGCAGCTCGTGCAGAAGCCCCTCGCCCAGCAGAGGTCGGCGCAGGGGACGCCGGCCACGTAGGCGTTCGCGCAGCACGCCGACCTGAAGACCAGGAGGCCCTTCTCCCGGGCTATGGAGAAGACGAGCTCCCTCAGGTCCCTGGAGGGGACGGGGACGAGCTTCCCCCCGAGGCGCCCCCTCTTGAGCCTGGCCCTAACGGGCCCATCGAGGCCGAGGCCAGCGAGCCTCCTCATTATGGACGCGGAGACCCTCAGGGAGCCCACCACCACGCCTAAGGCGCCGGCCCTCTTGGCTTCCGACAGGAGTTCCTCGGCTTCGTGCTCCAGCAGGCCAGGGATCATGGGCCTGAGGAAGAGCATGGGCTTAAGGCCCGCCTTCCTCAGATTTGAGATGGTCCTAAGCCTCTCCTGGGGAGGAGGGGCCCTGGGCTCAAGCTCCGAGGCCCTCTCGAGCGATACGATCGTCACGAGGGGGCTTATCGGCAGCCCCTTCGGCAGCCTCCTGGCCAGCCCGAGGTCGATGGGCATTTTGGTGGAGAACTGCACCGGGTTGCCGAGCCGGGAGGCCAGGGCCTCCATTATCTCCAGGGTCTTGCTGGCCAGGGCCGGGTGGAAGGGGTCGCATACCGCCCCCATGGCGAGGAAGGTGCCCATCCTCCCGGGCACGAAGTAGGGGTTCGAGCAGAGGGCGAGGGCGAGCTCCAGGCCGCTCAGGCCGAGGACCCTCGGCTCCACGGGCCCGCCCGTCATATCGCTCACGTAGCAGTAGAGGCAGGCGTTGGGGCAGCCGAAGCCCGGGTGGATGGTCAGGCCGCAGGGTCTCGGCCTCCTCCAAGAGTGGGGATCGGATAAGGCCTTCTTGATGGAGGCCGGGCTCAGGAGACCAGCTATTTCCTCCGCCAGGGCCTTCCTCCCGGCTAATGCCCTCAGGCCGTCCTCCAAGGCGATCACACCGCGTTGAGCCCCGCGTCTTTTAAATGAGGGCTTCAGCGTTCCGGAAATCCTTATATTACCTGTCGAAATGGGCCAGGGGGCGGTGGGAGAGGCATGGCCGAAGTCGAGGAGAAGGGGTTCGAGGAAACGCTGAAACCCGAGGTGGTGGAGAAGGGGCGCTGCGTCCTCTGCGGCACCTGCGTCTCCTTCTGCCCCTTTGATGTCTTAAGGCTGGGGAGGAAGGGGCCCGAGCTGATAGATAACTGCCTGAAGTGCGGGAACTGCTACCACGTGTGCCCCGTCTACGAGTTCGACGAGAAGGCCATGGAGGAGTTCGCTTTCGGGAGGACGAGGCGCCCCGATGAGGAATTCGGGGTCTACAGGTCCGTGATCTTGGCCAGGTCGAAGGACCCGGAGGTCCTGAAGGTCTGCCAGGACGGGGGAGTGGTTAGCACCCTGATGAAATACCTGGTGGGCTCGGGCGAGACCCTCATGGCCGTGCTCTCGGGCGTGAGCGAGGAGGAGCCCTGGCTCCCCGAGCCCAGGATAGCCCTCACGGGCCCCGAGGTCCTGAGGTGTGCTGGCAGCAGGTATACCTACACGAGCAACATGATGTTCAGCGCCGGCATGGCGGCCCTGGTGAGCTTCGCGGAGGGCAAGAGGACCGCCTTCGTCGGCCTGCCCTGCCAGGTGAGGGCCGTCAGGAAGATCCAGATGCTGCCGGTGGAGGAGCTCGGCTGGAGGGATGCCATAGGGCCGGTTATAGGGCTCTTCTGCACGGAGACCTTCGACCAGGAAGGCTTCATGGCTTTCATACGGGAGAGGCTCGGCCTCAAGCCCGAGGAGGTCGTGAAGATGAACATAAAGAAAGGGCGTATGTATTTCTACCCGAAGGAGGGGGAGGCCAAGAGCATCAGGATAAAAGAGCTGTCCGGTCTCGTGAGAGAGGGCTGCCACTTCTGCACGGATTTCTCGGCCGAGTTCGCGGACATATCCGTGGGGAGCCTGGGCCTTGAGGGCTGGAACGCGGTCATAATAAGATCGGAGCTCGGCGAGAAGATATTCAGGGCGGCCGTCGAGGCGGGCATGCTCGAGACGAGGCCCGTGGAGGAGGAGCCTGGCGTCATGGACACGCTCCTACGGCTCGTCAGGATGAAGCGCAAGAGGGCACCAGGAGAGAAGGAGAGCCCATGAGGAAGAAACCACGGATATATGTCCTGTGGGATAGATGTAAGGGCTGCGGCCTCTGTATAAGCTTCTGCCCGAAAGGCGTCCTCGAGTTCAGCAAGAAGTTCAACCCGAGGGGGGTCCACCCGCCCGAGGTCGTGAGGCCGGAGGACTGTGTGGGCTGTGGGGTCTGCCAGGACATATGCCCCGACCTGGCCATCTTCGTCGTGCTGGAGGAGCGGGCAGAAGAGTAAAAAGATGGCATAGGCAGCATTAGGTAGTGATGAGCTATGGGGCTCGGGAGGCTCGATGTGCTCACGGGCACCTGGTTCACCATAGGTGACGTGGCCTGCGCTGAGGGGGCGATAGCGGCCGGCTGCCGCTTCTTCGCTGGCTACCCGATAACACCGGCGAGCGAGATAATGGAGCACATGGCCAGGCGCATGCCCCAGGTCGGGGGCATTTACGTCCAGATGGAGGACGAGATGGCCAGCCTGGCGGCCG
>CAYNQQ010000073.1:0-5056 GCA_964399385.1 uncultured Candidatus Bathyarchaeia archaeon
CGTTCTTCCTCGCGAGCCAGACGGCCCTCTCGTTCACGTCCGTCATTATGACCCTGAGCCTGGGCCTTATCGCGGCGGCCACTATGCCTATGGCCCCGTAGCCGCAGCCCACGTCGAGGGCGAGGCCTTCCTCCGGGAGCTCCATGACCTCTATGAGGAGCCTGGTCCCGAGGTCTATCTTCTTCTTGGAGAAAACGCCTGAGGCCGTGAGGAACTCGAAATACCTGTTCCTCAGGCGGGTCCTTATTAGGCCGAGCCTCAGAGGTGATGAGGGCCTCCTGACATAATAGTGGTCGTGCCTCCTGGGCCTCATCCTCAAGTCCTTACTACCTCCCCGCGCGAGGACCACATCTTGGGGTAGGTCCCGGGCCTCATAAGGACCCTTAGGGTCCTCGTGATTATGCCCTTCCTCATGGCCATTATCTCCCTGCTCGAGACGAGGGCCTCGGCCAGGGCCACGGCCTCGCCCTTGAGGGTCGTTATGAGGACCATGTCCCCCGGTCTTATCCCATCGCTGAGCTTGAGCACCCCCGGGGCCGCGAGTTGGGCGCCGTGGCAGATAGCGTCCACGGCCGAATCGCGTATCACTATCACAGGGAGGATAGCGAGCATGTGCTCCATGGGCCTCACGACCTTCCTTATGGCCTCCTCATCCCCCTCCTCCTTCCAGAGGTAGGCTGCCTCCGAGAGCTGGTGGAGGGTGACAGCCTCATCCTCCGTGAGGGCCCCCACCCTCGTCCTCCTGAGCTCCTGCATGTGGGCCCCGCAGCCGAGGGCATTCCCTATATCCACGCAGAGCTTCCTCACGTAGGTGCCAGCCTCGCAGGCCACCCGGAAGAGGACGAGACGCCCCTCTATCTCGAGGACCTCGAGCTCGTATATGGTCCTCGTCCTAAGGCGCCTCTTGACGGAGGCCCTGACCGGCGGCCTCTGGTAGATCGGCCCCACGAACTCCGACATGACCTCCTTGATACGTGATTTAGGTACATCGCCGTGGAGCTTCATGACGGCCACGTACTCCTTACCGGCGTTCAGGACGGCCATCAGGGATTTGGCCGCGTCCTCGAGCGCCACAGGGAGGACGCCGGTCACGCGGGGATGTCCCCGGCCCTCAGGCCCCGAGGGTCCCCCCGTGGCCGGCCTTCCTGACCCCTATGATGCGCTTGACCCACGTCGTTACCTCGTGGCTGGTGGGGCCTGGTGGCTTATCGAGGTTCACGACGCCGAGGCGCAGATACTCGTTAAGAGGGCGTTCCTCTGGCTTGTAGCCGTACCTCGGGTCCGTCTCGTCCTCGGCCTTGACCAGCAGGCGTCTCTCCACCGCCCAGGGGGGCTTGAGCTCCATGGCCAACACCTCGGCCCGGGGGGCGTTATTAACGTGTGGCTGGCCTGCACCGCTGGCCCGAGAAGAGCATGAGGGGCCCGGGAGCTCAGAAGGGCTTGAGCTTGGGCTTGACGGGCTCCGCCATCCAATCCTTCAGGCCCGCCTCCTCTATGGCCTTCATGACCTCGTCATCATCAGCCCCGCGCTTTATGTTTATCTTGGCCTCCGTGGGCTCGAGGTGCTTTATGTTGGCCCTCCTCCTCTTCACGCCCGTCAGGGGCTTGGGCCCCGTCACGAGGACGAAATTGTCATCTATTATATCCACTATGACGCACTTCCTCCCGGACTCGCGACCCGCTATCTTCACGCATATACGCCCGACCTCTATCGCTGGCACCTCGCCCACCTCGCCCAGGGAGGCCCTGGGGGACCTATATTAATGGAACTCGCCCCTGGCGATCATGGATTCCACCACAGCTCTTATCGCCCTCACGACCTCCTCCGGCCCGAGGTTATCCGTATCCACTATGAGGTCAAATGGGCTTAAATCCCGGAGGTTGAAACCGTATATGCGCTCGTATATGAGTTTGGTCCTCTCCTCCTTCTCCCTAAGGGCCTTGAGGGCCTCCTCGATGGGAACGCCATCCCGGCCGGCCACCCTCCTGGCCCTGACCTCCTCCGAGCCGTAGAGGCATACCTTCAGGCACCTCGCATCCTTCAGCAGCCAGGCTATCGTCCAGCTATCTATGACCACCCCTCCCTCGCCCGCGAGCCTAATCAGCCACTCATCTACCTCCCTATCGAACCTCGGGTCCCTAAGCCTCTCCTCCATGAACCTCATGCCCTCGGGCCCCTCCCACCACCCCGGGCCGGATGGGCTGTAGCCGAGCTCCCTGGCTTTCTCCCTGAGGGCTTCTCCCCCTGAGACATATCTCAGCCCATATTGTTTCGCCAGCTCACGGCCTATTGTGCTCTTCCCCGTCCCCGATAAACCGGATATGCATATGACGAGCTTGCCCCTGCCTTCAGCCCGAGGTCCTCGGGGCTCCGAGGGCTCTGACGGCATTTATGAGGCCCCTCCTGAGGCACCTCGGGCATATGACGCCCCCGTAGGGCCTCTCGGGCCTACGCTCCGTGTGGGCCAGCTTCCTGAGCCTCGAGGGCCTCTCCCTCGGCACCCCGGAGAGTATGGCGCCGCAGAGCCCGCACCTCGCCCAGCTGGGCTTCCTGCGCTCGTAGTGGATGACCACCCTCCCGCCCGGCGTCCTGACCTTCACCCTCCTCAGGCTCCTCGACCTTAGGGCTGGCCTCGGCATGGCCCATCTCCTACTCGGTCAGGCTGATACCGAAGGCCCTCTGTATAAGCGTTCCGAAGGCGAGACCACATATCATATACCAGAACACGAAGTTCAGGGCTATGCCCGGCCTCCGCAGGCCTATGGGGAAGTAAGCTATGGTTTCCTGCCCGAAGAGGCGCAGGAGGACGAACAGTATTATGAACAGGCTTATTATCATGGACACGAAGGCCTTTGATTGCTCCCACATGAGCTCGCTCCTTATCTTCTCGAAATGGGAGAGCCTCTTCCTGAACTTCCTCTCCGCCTTCAGCCTGGCCTTCTCGTCCCTGGCCGTCAGGACCTTCCTGAAGATCTTCTCGTACTCCTTGAACTCCTCCCTGAGCCTCATGAGCTTCTTCCTATCTATCAGTATGGCGTTGAGGGCCACGTTGAGGGCCGTCATGCCGAGGGCGGCGAGGACAGCCAGGTAGGTGGAGATGGGCATGGGCCAGGCCACGGCTCTACCCCCGGAAGAGGTCGAGGAGGGCCTTCGCCGCCTCCCTCTGGCCTCCCGTCGGGTTCTTTATTATGACCACGGGAGCTCCGGTGAGGACGGAGCAGGCCGAGGCCACCATACGCGAGAACTCGAGTTCCTCCTTTAGCTCCTCCATGAGCCTCACGTCCCTCAGCCTCTCCCCGGCCTTAAGATCCTTGGCCCTGCGGGCGGCTATCTCCTCCGGATCGGTTTCTATCAGGACGAGGAAATCGGGCTTGAGCACGTCCAGCACGTGCTTTGGGAGGCCCGGGAGGTAGCCCCTCTCCGTCCTTACTATCATGTGGGTATCTATTATGACGTGGCCCTCAGCCTTCTCCACGGCCTTAGCCAACTTGGCGGCTGCCTGGGCCTGGACGACCTTCTGGAAGCCCACGTCCATTTTCCTGAGCTTATCCCTGTGGAGGGGGCGGCCCGATTTCTCCATTATCTCCACCATGACATCCCCGAAGTTCAGGACCTCGAGCTTGATACCCTCTTCCTCCGCGAGGGCCTTCGCCTCCCTGCAGACCGTGGTCTTGCCGACGCCCGGTATGCCGGTTACTATCGCTACCTTCCCCGGCATCCTTCCACCCCACCACCTCGCCGGGGCGTCTTTAAAACCCGAGCGGGGTTCAGGTCAGAACCCTATAGGGGCACTCGTGGTCGCACTCGTTAGCTATGTCGAGCGGGCAGGCGAACTCCATGCTGCCGTTCTCGTAGATTATTATGATGGCATCGAGCTTCTCCTCGTGCGGGCACCTGACGGCCACGGCGGCCGCCACCTTCACCTCGGGCTTCTCCTCCCCCACCTCCACGGCCTCGCTGGCCTCTACCTCCTCGAGTTCTTCTTCGACCTCCATTCCCAGCACCTCAGGGAGGGCATGTCCAAGGAATTTAAGCATGCTGCTCACATGCGCTCGAGGGCTTCTATGCCGAGGAGGGCCAGGGAGTTCCTCAGGACCACCCTTACGGCCTTCACGAGGGCGAGTCTCGCGTCCGAGAGGGCCTTGGGCTCGGCCCTTATGACGGGCAGGCTGGCGTAGAAGGAGTTGAACTTATCCGATAGGTAGACCGAGAAGTTGGCCACCAGATCGGGCCTAAGGCTATCGGCCGCGTTGGCCACGACCTCCGGGAACCTCGCTACGGCGAGGACGAGCTCGCGCTCCAGCGGGTGCTCGAGCAGGTTATAATCAGGCTCCTCGGGCTCCCTTCCCGCCTTCCTCAATATGCTACATGCCCTCGCGTGCGTGTATTGGACGTAGGGGGCCGAGTTAGCCTCGAAATTGAGAACCCTATCCCAGGTGAACACGATCTCCTTATCCGGGTCCTGCGCGAGCAGGGCGAACTTAAGGGCCCCTATGCCCACGGCCTCCGCCACTCGGGCCTTCTCCTCCTCCGGGAGGTCGGGAGAGTGCTTCGGGACCTCCTCGCCCGCCCTCGCTATGGCCTCTTCTATGAGGCCGTCGAGGGTTATGAAACGGCCCCTCCTGGCCGACATCCTGGCGCCCGGTATCCTAACGAGGCTGTATGAGAAGTGGATGAGCCTCCTGGCCTTCTCGTGCTCCCCGAGGGCGTGGAGGGCCAGCTTGACGTGGAGCTGGGCGAGCTTCTGATCGCCCCCTATGACGTTTATGACCTTATCGGCATCCCTGAACTTCTCGAGCGTGTAGGCTATGTCCCTCGTCTCGTAGAGGGTCGTCCCGTCGGAGCGGGTGAGGGTGAGCGGGGGTATCTTGAACTCCTCGGAGAAACCGAGCTCGGCCTTGAGGCCGTAGGAACTCGCCACGCCATCCGCATCGAGCTCGAGAGCCCCTCCCCTGAGCACGACGAAGCCCGATTCCTCCAGCCTGGCCAGGACCTCGGCCACCCTGCCGGACCATATCAGGTCGCTCTCCCAATCCCAGCGGTCGAACTCTATGC
>CAYNQQ010000074.1:0-5055 GCA_964399385.1 uncultured Candidatus Bathyarchaeia archaeon
CGGCCCGCGGGCCGGTCCTCACTCGATTTGTACCTTGTGCTTCTTCTCGACGACGGCCTTCGGGAGCCTCACGGTGAGGATGCCGTCCTTGTAGGTCGCCTTGGCCCCCTCTGGCCTAACGGGGGCCGGGAGCCTGAGGCGCCGGTAGAAGCTCTTGTAGTACCTCTCGCGCCTGTGGTAGGCTTCCTCTTTCACCTCTTCCTCCCGCCTCACATCGGCCTTGATCTCGAGCGTGTCCTCGGTGGCCTCCACGCTGATGTCCTCCTTCCTAACGCCCGGGAGTTCCGCCACGACCACTATCTCCTCAGGCGTCTCGTAGACGTCCACGAGGGGCCTCATGGTCTCCCCGAAGGCCGGTATCTCCCTCTCGAGGCTCCTCGAGACCTCCTCGAGGGCTTTCCTCAGCCTCCTCCTGAGCTCGCGCATCTCCCTATCGATGTCCCTCCACACACCGAACCAGAAGGCCATGCCGCCACCCCACCCTACGGCATACGGTCGCTTAAAAGGATTCCCGGCGGGGTTTGAGCATCCGGGATATACTGTTCACCACGTAGTCCTTGAGGGCCGAGAACACCGTCTTGAGGCTCCTGACGAGGAGGGGGAGCAGTTTCTTCCTCAAAGTGCCTATGATGAAGCTGAGGCTGGTGTAGAAGCTGATATATGCCTTCTTGAGTAGCCTCGCTATCTCGCCCGGGGATAGATAGGGATGCCTCATTACGGGCGTCAGGGCATCGTATTTCGACCAATCGCGGGTGAGGAGGGCGTTCTCCCTCACGGCCCGCTCGTAGGCCTCGGTGCCCGGGTAAGGCGTGAATATGGTGAACTGGGCCAGCGTCGGCTTCATCTTCCTCGCGAACCTTATGGTGCTGAGCATCATGTCCCTCGTCTCGCAGGGTATGCCGAGGATGAAGGTGGCCACCACGTTGAGGCCCGCCTTCTTAATGGCCTTAAAGGCGTCTAAGACCTGGCGTATCGTTATGCCCTTCTTCAGGAAGTTCAAGGTCTTCTGCCAGGCTGATTCAACACCGAGGTAGATGGAGTGGCAGCCGGCCTTCCTCAAGGACCAGGCCAATTCCTCGTTCATGGTGTTAGCCCTTGAGGAGCAGCTCCAGCTGAGGTCGAGCCCTTCCTTAGCCATCAGGTCTGCTATCCGCTTAGCCCTCTTCATGTTGAGCGTGAACGTGTCATCGAGGAACTCGATCTCCCTTATGCCGAACTCCTCCATGAGGAACCTGGCCTCCTCTACCACATCCTCGGCCTTTCGGCCACGCCAGACCTTGCCCATGAGCTTAGAGGAAGCACAGAATATGCATCTGTAGGGGCATCCCCTGCTGGTCAGCATGACACCGAACCTCAGGCCCTCGAAATGGTACTTGTCCATGGGGAGCTTGTGATAGGCCGGCCATGGGATGACATCTATATCCTTTATCAGAGGACGTGGCTCCTCCCACTTTACTATGCCGCCCTCGCGATAGGTAATGCCTCTCACGCCCCTCGGGCCCAGGCCCCTGGCCAGGCGGTTGACGAGGTCGCAGAACGTCAGCTCCCCCTCGCCCCTGACCACCACATCCACGTGGGGGCATTCCTTAAGCACCTCAACGGACATGAAGGACGCGTGGGGGCCGCCGAGGACGACTGTGCAATTGGGCAGTAGCTCTTTCGCGAGCCTGGCGACCTCGTAGGCCCTGTATATGGATGGCGTGGTGGCCGTCAGGCCCACGACATCCGGGTCAAAAGCCCTGAGCTCTCGTGCCAGCTCGTTCAGCCCGTAGCCTTGAGCTACCGAATCTACTATCCTCACCTCATGGCCTTCCTCCTCCAAGGCCGAGGCCAGGTAAGCCAAGCCGAGAGGAGGCCCTCCGGTCCCGAGGACGCTGACCACGGCTGATGAGGAAGGAGGGGCTATGAGCATGACCTTCAGCGGATGGGGAGGCGGTTTTATCCGGGCCTTCCTGAGGAAAACCGCCCAATCCTTGCTCGTCCGGGCCCACCCGTATCCTCCGGCAGCTACCCGTTATAAGGGCTCCGGGGTACCGGGCTCACCTGAGCTCGATGAACCTGACCTCGAGCTTCTCCGTGTCGAGGACCGCCACCGTCGGGCGGCCGTAGAGGTAGCCGCAGACCTCCCCAGGGTTCACGACCAGCGTTTTGCCCTCGCGCCTAACACCGGCCTGGTGCGTGTGGCCGTGGACCACCACGTCATAACCGCCGCAGCCTATGAGGGACCTGAGGAGCTCGGCCTCGTGGCCGTGTAGGAGGGCTATCCTGAGGCCCCCGGCAGATATCTCCGCGAAGAGGCCTTTTATCTGGACCTTGCCGCCTGTCTCTGAGGCCTTCTTCAGCAGAAGCGTTTTATCCCCATCGTTATTACCGAACACGCCCACCAAATCGGCCTTCAGCCCGGCCAAGCGGGGTATGACGAACGGCGCCACGAAATCCCCGGCGTGGAGGACGAGCTCGACGCCCTCCTCGTTCAGGGCCCTCACGGCCTTCTCGACGAAGGGGAGCCTGTCGTGCGTGTCGGCCATGAGCCCCACCAACATGACGGGCACCGCCGGTCACTGAACTGGCGCGCTTTTAGGATTAAGCCCAAGCCGGTCAGACCAGGCGTATGTCCCCGGCCGCCCCGCCGCAGAACCTCACGATCAGCTCGGCTGCCCTCCGGGCGGCCTCGAGCAGCAGGCGCTCGCCCACGCCCGGGGCACCGCAGGCGATGACGAGGGCCCTCCGGGTCCGCTCCGTTATCTTCGTCCTATCGCTATCCCTGTACGGGTAGATGGCTATCGGGCCCTCCGAATCGGCCATGACGAGCTCCTTCCCGGTCAGCACGATGGGCTTCCTCATTCCTATGCCCAGGAAGATCTCGCCGGGCCTCGCGGGCCTCAGGACGATTCTCCCGCCGGAGATGGCGTCCAGGTCGAAGGTGGCTATCGGTATGCCCGTCAGCATGGAGGCCAGGTTGTAGGCATCCACGAGGTTGTTTATGGCGGGGAAGGGCTTGCCCGAGAGGACGCGCCTAACCAGGGCCTCCGCGGAAGGCCTCTCCTTGGTGGGGTCTATGCCCAGGCGCCAGAAGAAATCCCTGTAGGCCCTGAAGACCGGGAGGTCCTTCAGGGTCGCGAGATCGTATTTGGACCTGATCTCCCCGACCCCTTCCCTTATGAGCTCCTCCAGCTCCGGGCCCCTCGAGGGCTTGACCGCGACGCCCGAGATGACCACGTAGGCCAGCCTCAGGGTGGGGAAACGCCTCCTGACCTCATCGGCTATCTCTATCAAGCCTCCCGCCAAGCCTTAATTCCGGCCTGGGGGCGTTATTAGCGGTGCGGGAATTGGAGGACGTGGAATGGCAGGAGGAATACGGGCAGCTCAAGCTCCTCGAGGAGGCAGCCGTGAGGGCGGGGTTCACCGTGTTAAGCTCGGGTCTCTACTACGATGTCCCCACGCTGGTGGTCTCCCCGCCCGAGGACGCGAAGAAGGCATTCCTCAAGCTGATAGAGTACCTGAGGCCCCACGGCCTGATGCCCGTGCTGAGGAGGGGGGCTGAGGGCCTCGTCCTCAGGGCCGTTTACTTCAGCCCCCCGATGCCCAAATCCAATCTTATACCCCTCGCCCTCCTCCTGGCCACCATAGGGAGCCTGTTCTTCAGCGGCTGGATGCTGTCCACGGGGCCCCCGATGTCCAGGGTGGCCGTGGCCCTGATGTACGTGGGGGCCATGATGGCCATACTCGCCACCCACGAACTCGGGCACTGGATAGCGGCCAGGCTCCACGGCGTCGTGGTCACCCTGCCCTACTTCATACCGGCCCCCTTCACGCTCTTCGGCACCTTCGGGGCCTTCATACAGCAGAAGACGCCAGCCCCGAACCGGGATGCCCTCTTCGACATAGGTGTGGCTGGCCCGTTGGCTGGCTTCGTGGCGGCCATAGCCATCACGCTGATAGGCCTCCCGTTCTCCAAAATAATCATAGGGCCCGTGAGGGGGATAGCCCTGCCCTACATAATGGCCTACGGCCTCCTGATAAGGCTGGTCCTATCCCCGCCCCCGGGCTCCTCCATACTCCTCCATCCGGTGGCCTTCGCCGGCTGGACGGGCATGCTCGTCACCATGCTCAACCTCATACCGGCTGGCTCCCTCGATGGAGGACACATAGCCAGGTGCGTCCTGAGGGCGAACAAGCACAAGGCCATAGGGGTCATCGCCTCCCTGGCCGTGCTCGTCCTGAGCATCTTCTTCTACAGGGGCTGGTACGCTGTCATGGCGGGCCTGGCCCTTCTGATGGCCCTGTTCTACAAACACCCCGGCCCCCTCGATGACGTATCGAGCCTATCGAGGTCGAGGAAGGTCCTGCTGCTCCTCCCGGCCATCATATTCCTGATATGCATACTGCCCTTATGAGAAACCTTATATTGGGGCGTGCGCGGCTGAACCCGGTGTGGCCGGTGAGAGGTGATCGTAAAATCCCGACCTGGCCGCACGTCCGGGGAGCCTGACTGGACCGAGCTCGATTATAGACCCATGGAGTTCGAAGAAGAGGTAAGGAGGTTCTGGGAGGAGAACAGGATAAGGGAGAAGCTCGAGGCCCTGAGGGCCAGGGAGCACGTGGGCCTGGCCGGCTTCGTCGAGGGACCCCCGACGCTGAACGGCGTCCCCCACGTGGGCCACGCCAGGGGCCGCACGATAAAGGACCTCTACTACCGGTACCTGAGCATGAAGGGCTATTACATGCCCTTCTGGGCCGGCTGGGATTGCCAGGGCCTGCCTGTGGAGCTCGAGGCCGAGAAAGCCCTGGGCCTGAGGGGCGGCAAGAAACAGCTCCTCGAGGAGGTTGGGATGGAGAGGTTCGTGGAGGAGTGCAAGAAGACGCTGCTCAAGTACTACCCGGAGTGGCTCAAGGCCGATAGGCTCCTCGGCGTCTTCATGAACCACGACAGGGCCTACTGGACCTACAAGGACGAGTACATAGAACGCGAGTGGGCATACCTCAAGAAGGCCTGGGAGCAGGGCCTCTTGGACGAGGACTACTACGTGGTCGCCTACTGCCCGTATTGCCAGA
>CAYNQQ010000075.1:0-4992 GCA_964399385.1 uncultured Candidatus Bathyarchaeia archaeon
CACGTCCTCGGGAACTCTATGGTGGCCGAGCTCACGTCGCTCTCGGCTATCAGGGTCAGCTTCTCGTTATCGGCCGAGAACCTCACGAAATCCCCCACGAGGGAGGCATCCGTGACGGCCTTCTTGAGCTCGTCGGCGTCGAGCGTTATCTTGACGTCGAAAGGTATCTTGAGCTCGCCCGGGACCTCCTCCCCCACGGTCTCGAGGCGGGGGACGGTGAAACTTCTCGTGTACTTCCCCCTTATGGTCAGCTTAACACGGCCCGTGGCCTGGTCGAGGCTGAGCTCTATGCTCTCGCCCTTGGTGGCCTTCTTTAGGAGCTTCTGGACCTCATCTATGTTGACGCAGAGCTTCACGCCCTCCTCCGGGGCCTCGTACTCATCGAAGACGGAGCGGCCCCACATGAAATCCACCATGGCTATACGGCTCGGGTCCATGGCCCTGAGCTTGAGGCCCTCGGGGTCTATGATGAAGGTCCCCTCGTCTATCAGGGTCCCTATGGCCGCGAGGGCGTTCTTGAATTCCTTGGCGCTGGCCATCCTGAGCTTGAACACCTTAAACACCCCTTCACGCTGAGGGCCCCATCCCCCTGTTTTAAACTTTATTCACGCGGTAGTTTTGAGGGCTCAGCCGTATTCACGCCAGGTGTATCCGCAACGGGTGCACCTGAAGAACTGCGTGGCCGATTCATCACTGCTCCTCGTCTGGACCTGCCAGAAGTAGGCCTGGTTGTTCCCGCACCTTGGGCACTCCACCTGGACGGTGGGCAGGGTCCTGAGCTTGGCCTCCTCCTCCCCTATGACGGTTATCTTGTCCCTCGGGGACTTGTGGAGCTTCGCGATGGGGACGAGGAGATCCCCCTCGAGCCTGGCTTTATAACCGCAGCGGGGGCACACGAGGAACTCGCCCGAGCTCTCCTTTGAGAGCTGCATTCTCGTTCCGCACTTCGGGCAAAACCTCATAATCCATCCTCCGGACGGGAGGGGACCTTCAGCCGATATTTAAGCTTTCTCATTTAGAGCTTGATGCATGAGGGGGCTGGAATGGCTTATAAATACTGAGAGGTAAGAGCTATGACGTGGTGTTAGGTCTTGGCGCTCAGGACGGAGGAGATACAACAGGTCCTTAAGAGGCTCGAGAGCGTCCCAGGCCTCGAGGGCTCAGCCCTGATAAGCGCTGACGGCTTCATGTTGGCCAGCTCTCTCCCGCCCGAGATGTCAGAGGACAGGATAGCGGCCATGGGGGCGGCCATGGTGAGCGTGGCCGAGAGGGTGAACAGGGAGCTCAACAGGGGTAGGTTCGAGATGATAATCATAAGCGGCAGCGATGGCTATACCCTCGCCACGGACGTGAGCCTCGAGGCCATACTCATAGTCCTGGCCTCTAAGAGCGCCAAGCTCGGCCTGGTGTTCTACGAGGTCAAGAGGGCGGCCGAGGACCTGCTCAAGATACTGTCCTCCCCGGCCCCGACGCCCGCCCAGCCCCCGGCCTAATGAATCACGGGTTTCGCCTTCTCATTGACCACAGAGGGCCCTGCCTCCCTGTAATCGCGTTCGGTTATCCAGAGCTTCCCAGCTTCGAGCGCGAGGGCGAACTTAGAGGCCCCGATCCAGGCATAGAACTCCCTCATGCGCGGCACCACTACCTTGGGCTTCACCTTGAGCTTCTTCTTGGCGAGGATGGCCTTCATCTCCTTCTCCAGCCTCTTGTCCAGGCCCTTGAGCAGGCTCGTGCCACCGCACAGTATTATGTTCTTCAGGAGGGCAGCCCTCTGGTCTATATCACATGAGAAAATGCTATCGAGGATGAGGTTGGGCAGGGGCTTGGCATCGAGCCTCATGAGGGAAGGCCTGAAGAGGACCTCCGGGGCCATGAATAGCTCCTCGCCCAGCTTCAGCAGTGTACCATCAGATAGCCTGTAGAGGCCCTTCTTGGATATCTCACGCTCTTTCTCGGGGAGGCCTCTGTAATATTCCTCCTCGGGGGCATAGCTTATCTTCTTGGCCTCGGCCTCCGGGTCAAGAGCGATATAACACATTCTCTCCTTTATGTCCTTGGCTATCTCGAAGCCCACGGAGCCCGCGAGGTTATACCCCCTCTTGAGGAGGAGCCTTACGAGGAAGAGGGTTATATCGCCCCCGCCCAGAGGGGCCACCCTGGCGGCCCTGGGCACGGCGAACCCCTCGTAAATAGGGGCCACCTGGGTGAGTCCGTGGCCTATATCCACTATCAGGCCCGTCTCGGACCCGTGGGCGTAGAAGGATAATACCGGCTGCTCGGCTATGTAGAGGCCCCTCACGTTAAAGTACTCGAACATGATTTCGGCCAGCTTCTCCCTATCCTTCTTCGTGTTGAAAAGAGGCTCTGTGACGAGCACCTTACAGCTCGATGGCTTGATGTCCAAGAGGCTGAAGGAGAAATCCCACAGCAGCCTCATGGCATCCCAGCTCTTGACCCGGCCCCTCACCACGGGCCTGACGACCTTGAGGAGGCCCCTCAGGCCGAACACTCTTTTACCGGCCACCGGCGTCCCGAGCATGGTCGGGAAGACATGCTCCGGTGTTCTCGACCCGGCAAAACCGATCTTCATACAACCCGAGCCGACGTCCGCAACTACTATATCCTTCCGCATCCGAACTCTGTTCAGTAGGTCAGACCGTATAAGCCTTACCCAGGGCGTGGCCAGGACCCCGGGCGGGAATTGTGAATTCTGCTCGTGAACGCTCATAAGGACTATTGGTCTTTGCCTCTTCTTCCACAAAAACTTATAAGCGAGCTGATAGTGACCTATCGAACGGGGACCGAAATGGGGGCAGGAGCAGGGGTGGAGGAAAGGGCCGTAGTCCTCGATGTCGGCAGCGGCTTCACCAAGGCTGGGTTCGCCGACGGGGAGAAGCCCTCCTGCGTCTTCCTATCGGTGATAGGGAGGCCTAAGTACCCGCCGGCCCTGATAGGACCCAGGTACAAGGACTTCTACGTGGGTGAGGAGGCCCTCAAGCTCAGGGGCATAATGCGCATATCCTACCCGCTCGAGCACGGCATAGTCAAGGACTGGGACGGGTTTAGGAAGCTCGTCGAATTCGCCTTCAACGAGTGCCTCAGGATAGACCCATCCAAGCACCCGGTCCTCATGACGGAGCCACCGCTCAACCCGAGAGACAACAGGGAGAAAATAGCCGAGATACTCTTCGAGGAGTTCAGAGTCCCGAAGCTCTACATAGGGATGCAGGCCCTCCTGGCCGCCTACTTCGCGGGCAAGATGACGGGCCTCATAGTGGACATAGGCGATGGCGTCTGCCACGCTGTGCCGATTTACGAGGGCTTCACCATAAGGCATGCCATTCAGAGGACGAACATAGGCGGCCGTGATATCACGAACTACTTGGCCAGGCTCATAATGCACCACCGTGGCGTGGCCCTCACCACGACGGCCGAGAAGGAAATCGTAAGGGACATAAAGGAGAAGCTATGCTACGTCAGCATCAACCCCGAGGCCGAGCTCGCGGCCATATACGGCGAGAGCGAGCGCGTGAGGGAGTACGTGGCTGGTGCCCCGCCCGGCGGGATAGAGGCTGCCCCGAAGCCCGAGCCAGCCGAGTACACGCTCCCGGATGGCTCCACCATAACGCTCCTCGAGGAGCGCTTCCTGGCGCCCGAGGTCCTCTTCGCTCCCGCCCTCATAGGGCGTGATGAGCCCTCCCTCCCAGATGTGGTATTCGAGGCCATAACGGCCTGCGACATAGATGTCCGCAGGGCCATGGTCGAGAACATAGTGCTGACGGGAGGCTCGAGCCTCTTCCCCGGCCTAAAGGAGAGACTCGAGAAGGAGCTCAACACGATGTTAAAGGAGGCGGGCATGAATCTCACGGTTAACATAATAACGCCCGAGGGCAGGGAATATGCCGTCTGGGTAGGAGCTGCCAAGCTGGCCGCCCTACCCGAGTTCCAGAAGTCCTGGATAACCCGCGAGGAGTACGAGCGCGAGGGGCCGCGCATCATACACAGGGCCGTGAGGCTCGGGGCCCTGATACCGTACCTCGGCGTCTGAGCCAGAACTCACCTCCCTTATTTTTACGTCGACCTGGATTTCAGATGCCTTACCTCGGCCAATGATAGCCTCAGGTCCTTGGTGAAGTACCTGATGCCCATCTTGTCCAGCCTGTCCATCACGGCCTTGGCCCTGTCCTTCGGGATTATGAATGACCTCTCCCCCATCCTCAGCCCGCCCATCTTCTCCACGAAGCCCTCGACCCTGACCTTCCTCGGGACGCCCCTGTAGAGGACCACGACCTCTTTGCCGAAGAGCTCGCCAGCGAGCTCCAGTCTCTTCCTCACAGGCAGGTAGCTTACGTCATAAGTTATCAGGACGTACTTCTGCCTGAGGTTCCTGGCTATAATACCCTTGTCCATCTCGCCCATGACGTAGATGCCCGTATCGAGGATACGGCTGAGCTCCGAGGGGTCGTACTCGTCCAGCTCGTCGAGGGGGACCACGGTGAAGGACAGCACCTTGCCGAGATCCCTCTCGTACCTCGGGGCCATCTTGCTCAGCCAGGAGGAGACGAGCCTCGTACTCCGCTCGTCGGAGGTCACGAGGAACATCTCTATGGCACCGGCTGAATCGTAATCCTCCACGCACTCCCCATGTACTATGGCGCATATCACCCCGAGGGACCTGAGGGACCTGAGTAAGCCGGTCAGGGCCACCCTCGCCCTGGCGTGCTGCCTCGGTATCCATCCGAGGTTGAGCGCTGACATGCCTCCACCTTCACGACCCACATCCGCCGGGCAGGATAAAAAGGCTATCATGCCCCTCGTGCCCCCGGCCCCGGGGGATTGAAGAAAAGGTTAAGAGCCCTCCCAACGCCCGCAGGAATGGCGGGGGTGTCCGAGCCTGGCCAATCAGGGCCCGCTGGGCCCCGGGCCATAGGAGGTGGGCTTAGGACCCACTGGCGTAGGCCTGCGTGGGTTCAAATCCCACCCCCCGCACCA
>CAYNQQ010000076.1:0-4905 GCA_964399385.1 uncultured Candidatus Bathyarchaeia archaeon
GGGGGCAGGACATCGCTGCATATCCTCCTCCAAGTCGATATTATGACCCTCGCCCCCTTCTGGAGGGCTTCCCCGAGGTAGGCGCCCCATCTCCAGGCTATGATAGCCACGTTCACGGGGGATTTCAGAGGGTTGACGCCCATCTCGCCGTACCCGCGGTAGACGAGAGGCCTTATGTAGCACTCCCTCAGCCCGTTGGCCCTCACGATCTCCTTGCAGGCCTCGATGAGCTCTTCCTTCGTGTAGGGTATCTCCATCATGTAGACCTTGGCCGAGTAGAACAGCCTGTCTATGTGGTCCTCGAGCCTGAATATGGCTGGGCCACGCTCGGTCTCGTAACACCTTATGCCCTCGAAGACCCCGCTCCCGTAGTGTATGACGTGGCTTAGTATGTGTATCTTGGCGTCGTGCCAGGGGACCAGGCGCCCATCCATCCATATGTACTTGGCTTCTTCTATCGGCACCTTCCCACCGCCAGGCTGGGATATGCTGGCTTTAAGAGGTTTCCGCGAAGGACGTGAAGGCTTTAAATGCCTCGTCAGGAGCGTGATGAAGGAGACGGTAGGGCATGGGAGAGAAGTGGCACGCCCTAACGGCCGAGGAGGTCATGGAGAAGCTGAGGACGGGGCCGGAGGGCTTATCTGAGGAGGAGGCAGCCAGGAGGCTCGAGATATACGGTCCCAACGAGCTGAGGGAGGAGAAACGCAAATCCCTCATCGCCATGTTCCTGAAGCAGTTCAAGAGCTACCTCGTCCTCATACTGCTGATAGCCGTGGCCCTCTCCCTCATAACAGGCTGGCTCAGGACGGGCTCCCTCCTCACGGCCAGGGAGGAGATAACAGATGCCATAACCATACTGGCCATACTGATGGCCTGTGCTGTCCTGGGCTTCTTCGAGGAATACAGGTCCGAGAAAGCCCTCGAGCTCCTGAAGGAGATGGCTGCCCCAACGGCCACGGTCATAAGGGATGGCGAGGAGAAGGAGATGCCAGCCAGGGAGCTCGTCCCAGGCGATGTGGTGGTCCTGAGGATGGGGGATAAGGTCCCGGCCGACCTGAGGCTCTTCGAGGCCGTGAACCTGAGGGTGAACGAGGCCCCCCTAACGGGCGAGTCCACGCCCGTCGATAAGCACACGGACCCCTTGCCCGAGGAGACCCCTCTGCCCGAGAGGGCCAACATGGCCTTCAGCGGCACGACGGTCGTCTACGGCCGCGGGAAAGGTGTGGTCGTGGCCACGGGCATGGAGACGGAGTTCGGGAAGATAGCCGCCATGGTCCAGGAGATGAAGGAGGAGGCAACGCCCCTCGAGCGTAGGATGGCCGAGGTTGGCAAGTGGCTCGGGCTCCTCTGCCTCGTGGTCAGCATAGGGGTGGCGGTCATGGGGGTCCTGATAGGCTACGACCTCCTCAAGATGGTGATCTGGGGCGTATCCCTGGCCGTGGCGGCCGTCCCGGAGGCCCTGCCGGCCGTGGTGACGGGTGCCCTCGCCATAGGGGTCAGGGAGATGGCCAAGAGGAACGCCATAGTCAGGAGCCTCCCGGCCGTGGAGACCCTGGGCTCGACGAACGTGATATGCTCGGATAAGACTGGGACCATGACGAAGGGCGAGATGACGGTCAGACGCATATACTATGCCGGGAGGTTCATCAAGGTCACGGGCGTCGGCTACGAGCCCAGGGGCGAGTTCTACGCGGTGGTGGATGGCGAGAAGCGCCTGAACCCGCTCGAGGACGAGGGGCTGAGCTTGATGCTGAGGGCCGCGGCCCTATGTAATGATGCTTCCCTCACCTGCTCCGGCGGCAGGTACGAGGTCAGAGGCGATACCACGGAGGGGGCCCTTCTGGTCGTGGCCGCCAAGGCCGGCTACGAGCTGGACGAGCTCAGGAGGGCCTACCCGAGGGTCGGGGAGGTGCCGTTCACGTCGGAGAGGAAAAGGATGACGACCGTCCACAGGACGCCCGAGGGCAGGCTGCACGCCTACATGAAGGGGGCCCCCGAGGTGGTGCTCGAGAGGTGCGACCGCATATGGGATGAGGGCGGCCCGAGGCCCCTGACCGAGGACGACAGGGCCAGGATCATGAGGGCCAACGAGGAGATGGCCTCCCAGGCCCTCAGGGTCCTCGCCGTGGCCTACAAGGAGCTCCCCGAGGGCTCGAGGATAGACGAGTCCGTAGAGGAAGGAGGCTTCGTCTTCCTGGGTCTCATGGGCATGATAGACCCCCCGAGGGAGGAGGCCAAGACGGCCCTGGAGCTCTGCAAGAGCGCTGGCATAAGGACCGTGATGATAACGGGCGATCACAAGCTCACGGCCATAGCCGTGGCGAGGGAGATGGGCATGGAGGTCGACCGCGTCCTCACGGGCGCCGACCTCGAGAAGATGAGCGATGAGGAGCTCTCGGAGGTCGTGGAGGAGGTGAGCATATACGCCAGGGTATCCCCGGAGCACAAGGTCAAGATACTGAAGGCCCTGAAGGAGAAAGGGCATGTGGTCGCCATGACGGGCGACGGGATAAACGACGCCCCGGCCCTGAAGAAGGCCGATATAGGCGTGGCCATGGGGATAACGGGGACGGACGTGAGCAAGGAGGCCTCAGACATGATACTCGCGGACGACAACTTCGCCACCATAGTGGCCGCTGTTGAGGAGGGGAGGAGGATAGTCGACAACATAAAGAAGTACCTGGCCTACCTGATGAGGTGTAATATAGCCGAGATACTCGTCATGGTGGTCATAATGTTCCTGCTGGGCCACGCCCTCAAGCTGCCCCCTCTCACGGCCGCCCAGATACTCTGGGTCAACCTGACGACGGATGGCCTACCGGCCCTCGCCCTCGGCGTGGACCCGGCCGAGCCGGACGTGATGGAGAGGCCCCCGAGGAGACCGGAGGAGAGCATCTTCAGCCTGGACGTTAAGCTCTACCTGTCCGTGGTCCCCGTGATCATAACGGCCATACTGACCTACGTCTTCTGGGTCTTCCTCCCCTCGGGCGAGAAGGTGGCGAGGTCCGTGTTCTTCCTCACGATGATAACCATAGAGCTCGCCTGCGCTCTGAACTCGCGCTCCCTCACGAAACCTATATGGGAGGTAGGGGCCTTCAAGAACAGGTTCCTGTGGATAGCGGTCGCGAGCTCGCTGGCCATGAGCATCCCCCTGTTCTACGTGCCGGGGCTGAGGGAGGTCTTCGATATAACGCCCGTCGGGCCAGAGGGCTGGGCCTGGGCCATAGGGCTTGCCCTGGCCATCTTCGTGGGCATAGAAATAGCGAAATGGGCCGGTGAGAAAATAGCGGCAAAGAAGAAGGGGAGCTCGGCCTGAGGTCAGCTCTTCTTCGCCCTGCCGAGGACTATGCCGGCCGGGTCTATCTCCCTCAGGATCTTCAGCTCCTCCTCCGTCGGCGGCTCCGTCACGCCCACCTTCTCGGGTATTATCAGCTCGAAGCCCGTGTTCTCCTTCACCTGCTCCACCGTGACGCCAGGGTGGACGGAGAGGAGCATCATGCGCTTCGTCTTCTCATCGAAGCCGTAGACGCCGAGCTGCGTTATCACCCGGTACGGGCCCGTCCCGGCGGGCAGGCCAGCCCTCTCCCTGGCCCCCGGCCCGTCCAAGTAGCCGGGCGTGGTTATGTAATCCACCTTCTCCACGAAACGGCGCTTGTCCTGCCTCATCAGGATTATGGTCCTCCAGCAGAAGGAGCCCACGTCATTAGCGCCTCCGCTGCCGGGCAGCCTGACCTTGGGCTTCCTCCAATCCCCTATCACGGTGGTGTTTATGTTCCCGTACTGGTCTATCTGGGCTGCCCCGAGGAAACCGTAGTCGTAATAGCCTATGTTGCCGAGGGCCATGACGTAGTGCATGCTGGTGGCCATGAAGGACTTGTAGAAGGTCCTCGAGTCCCCGACGGATATGGGGAGCGTCGGTATCTGTGGGCCCAGGCCCCCGGCCTCGAAGACTATGACGAGGTTGGGAGCGTGCGTCCTCTGGGCCAGCATGGCGGCTATCATCGGCAGCCCGGTCCCGACGAAGACCGTCTTCTTGTCCTCGAGGACCCTCGCCGCCGCGCAGGCCATGAGCTCCATTATCGTGTATTTTACCTCGCCCATGCTCTCACCTCTGGGCCCACGGGGCTATTAAGGGCGCCCTGAGGTGCTCCAGCCTCCTCAGGTACTCCAGCTTCTTGATGCCCCCTATGAGCTCCAGGTATTCCTCGAACGTCTCCACGCCGTAGACGTACTTGTTGAAGTACTCCTCGACCCCCTCGGGCGTCCTCGAGAGCCTGAGCCACTCGCCTATGTGCTCCTCATCGAAGTAATACATGTATGGCATATTGCACGGGTGGGAGCCCCACGGGACCTCCACCACGGCGTCCACGAGGAAGTAGGGTATGACGGTCCTGTGCGGTTCCTCCCTTATCCTCTCGTGCGGTATTATCTCCTCCGTGGTTATTACGAGTCTCTTGGCCGCCCTCGCGAGCTCGAAGTCCTCTACGAGGATGCCGTCTATCTGAGCGTTCCCGTACACATCGCACCTGTGGACGTGGATGAAGACCACGTCCGGGAAGCAGGCCGGTATAAGGCCTATGGGCTTGCCCGTGTAGGGGCATTTTATCACCATGCCGGAGCTCTTCCTCATGGTGTCCGTGCCGAGCATGACTCTCGTAGGTATCCAGGGTATTCCCTGGGCAGCCGCCGCGAACCTGAGCTGGAAGCCCCAGTTGCTCCACTCGCTCACGACCTTCACCTTGCCCTCCTCCACCATCCTCCTCGAGGCCGGCGACAGGCCCCTGAGCTCGTGGCCGAAGCAGTAGGCCACCTCGACCTTCGAGACGCAGCCAGCCGCCACGAGGAGATCGACATCGTGGACGGCCGTCTTGCCGGCCATGACGAGGTTCCTCTTCCTCTGCCTTA
>CAYNQQ010000077.1:0-4819 GCA_964399385.1 uncultured Candidatus Bathyarchaeia archaeon
CGGCCATAAGGGAGAGGCACAGGCACCGCTGGGAGGTCAACCCGGATTACGTGCCGCTCCTCGAATCACACGGCCTCGTCTTCTCGGCCACGAGCCCGGACGGGCGGAGGATGGAGGCCCTCGAGCTACCCGATAGGTTCTTCTTCCTGGCCTCCCAGTTCCACGCCGAGTTCAAGAGCAGGCCCGGGAAGCCCTCCCCGCTCTACACGGGCTTCCTCAAGGCATGCCTTGACAGGAAACTGGGAAGGCCGAGGCCCGAGCTGGACCGGATACCCGTGATATGCGGGCGCCTCGAGGTCAAAACAACCGTCAGATGACCCTCTCCTCCCTCATGTAGGGCTCGCCGAGGGCCGCGGGAGCCCCGAGCCTCTTCCTGAGGGTCTCGCTCACGGAGAAGAGCATGGCCGCTATGGTGGCGGCGTAGGGCAGCATGCCCAACAAGGGGGCCGATATGCCCAGGGGTATCTGGAGGAAGTACTGGAGCGTCTCCATGGCCCCGAAGAAGTAGGCGCCTAATATGGCCTTGAGAGGGTCCCAGAAGGCGAAGATGACGAGGGCGAAAGCTATCCAGCCCCTCCCGGCCGTCATCCCCTCCGTCCATCCGGGCCTGAGGACGAGCGATAGGTAGGCACCCGCCAGGCCGGCCATGGCGCCCCCGAAGGCCGTGCAGATGTAGCGGACGAGGTAGACATTCACGCCCATGGCATCGGCGGCAGCCGGGTCCTCGCCCACCGCCCTTATCATTATGCCCCACCTCGTCTTGAACAGCACCAGCCAGCACGCGAAGGCCATGACGAGGGAGGCATAGACGATGACGTCCTGGCAGAAGAGGGCTCTCCCGAGCACGGGTATCTCGGACAATAAGGGCACGGGCCTCGGCAGGAGCAGGATGGGCAGGGATCTGCCCACGAGCGAGCGGCCCATGAGGCTGCTCAGGCCGAGGCCGAGCATGGCGAGGGCGAGACCGGAGACAACCTGGTTCGCGTAGAGGCTTATGGAGGTGAAGGCGTGGATGAGGGCCATCACCAGCCCGGCGAGGCAGGCGAGGGCGAAGGCGAGCCAGAGGTTGCCCGTCGAGAGGACCACCATGACGCCCACCACGGCCCCCACGGCCATGATGCCCTCTATGCCGAGGTTCATGACGCCCGAGCGCTCGGCCATTATCTCCCCGAGGGCCCCGAGCAGCAGGGGCGTCCCGGTCCTTATGGCTATCTGGAGCACAGCGCCCGCCAGCTCAGGGTCCACTCCTCCCACGCCCCCCGAGGACGAGCCTCACCCTGTACTTCAGCATGAGCTCTCCGGCCACGAGGCAGGTGAGTATCAGGCCGTTGAAGATGTTCACGGAGGCATAGGGGATGAGGAAGGAGGTCCTCATGGTCTCCCCGGCGGCCAGGAGGGCCCCCATGAGGAAGGCCGTGAGAAGGCACGCGAGCGGGTTGAGCCTCGCGAGCCAGGCCACTATTATGGCCGTGTAGCCGTAGCCAGCCGATATGGATTCGGGGTACATGAGCCTCTTGTGGACGCCGGCCAGCTCGCCCACCCCGGCCAGGCCAGCGAGACCACCGCTTACCAGCATGCTGATGATTATCACCTTGCCCGGCCTCATGCCGGCGGCCCTGGCCAGGTCCGGGTTATCCCCGAAGACCCTCACCTCGTAACCGATCTTCGTCTTCTCCATGAGCACGAAGACGGCGGCCGAGGCCGAGAGGGCTAAGACGAGGGTCGGGTAGTGGACGTTCGTCCCGGGTATGGTCGGGAGGACGGCGTTATCGGGTATCAGGTCCGTGAAGGGGAAGCCCCATGTGGCCTTCCCCCTCCAGGGCCCGTATATGAGGTACTCGACGAGTTTCATGGCTATGTAATTCATCATCAGGGTCGTTATGACCTCATTAACGTTCAGCTTCGCCTTCAGGACGGCCGGTATGAGGGCCCAGCCGGCTCCCGCGAGGAAGCCGGCCAGGAACATGACCGGTATGAGGGCGTAAGGGGGCGCATCGGGCATCACGAAGAGGGCGAGACCAGCCGCGGCCACCGCCCCGAGGAGGAGCTGGCCCTCGGCCCCTATGTTCCACACCCTCGCCCTGAACGCCACGGCCAGCCCTACCGCGCAGAGCAGGAGCGGTATGGCCTTCAGGACCAGGAAGGCGAGGCCGATCCTCGTCCCGAATATCCTCGAGAGGGTGATGCCGTAAATCGCCAGGGGGTTCAGGCCCTGGAGCGCGAACACCAGGGAGGCGAGGGCCAGGGCGAGGAGGAAGGAGGAGGCAGGTATGGTAATCTTGAGCCAGGGGGAGGGTTCAAGCCTCTTCTCTATCTTGAGCCCTATGGGGAAGCCCAAGGCCGCCCTCCTCAGCCCGCCCCCGACATGAGCATCCCTATCTCCTCCACATCGGCCTCGGAGGCCCTCACGATGGCCGTTATCCGGCCGTCCTTCATGACGGCTATCCTATCGCTCAGCTCCATTATCTCGTCGAGGTCCTCAGATATGAGGAGGACGCCAGCCCCCTCGTCCCTGTGCTTCAGCAGGAGCGCCCTGACCTGCTCGGTGGCGGCCACATCGAGCCCGAAGGTCGGGTGGGATGCTATTATGAGTTTTGGGGTCATGGAGAGCTCCCTGGCCAATATGAGCCTCTGTATGTTGCCCCCCGAGAGCGAGCCAGCTGGCGTGTCTATGCTCGGGGTCACGATGCCGTACTCGGCCACGAGCTCCTCGGACCACTTCCTTATGTAATCCATGTTCAGGAACAGCCCTCTCGAGAAGGGCGGGCGCCTGTAGGCCCTTAATATGAGGTTCTCGGCCACGCTCAGGTCGGGCGCTATCCCGTAGCGGGCCCTGTCCTCGGGTATGTAGGCCACCCCGAGGTCGAGCACCTCCGAGGGCGGGCGGCCCGTCACGTCCCGCCCATCTATTATGACACGGCCCCTCTCGGGCTTCCTCAGCCCTATTATGGCCTCGACGAGCTCCTTCTGGCCGTTCCCAGCCACGCCGGCTATGCCGAAGACCTCACCCCTCCTGACCTCGAAGCTGACGCCTCTGACCACCATGACGCCCCTGTCGTCGAGGGCGAACAGGTCCCTGACCTCCAGGACCACATCGCCCGGCTCCTTGGCCTTCTTCTCCATCCGCATGTCGACCTCGCGGCCCACCATGAGCCTCGCGAGCTCCCTGGGCGTCGTCCGGCCTATGGGGATGCCCCCGGCGACCACCCGCCCCTTCCTCAGCACGGTCACGCGGTCGGCAATCCTGAAGACCTCGTCGAGTTTGTGCGTTATGAAGACTATGCCCCTCCCCTCCCCCGCCAGCCTCCTCAGTATCTTGAACAGCTCTTCCTTCTCCCCGGGCGTGAGGACCGTGGTAGGCTCATCGAGTATGAGCACCCTGGCGTCCCTCATCAGGGCCTTCAGTATCTCGACCCTCTGCCTCTCACCAACCGAGAGCTGCCAGATCCGGGCGTCGGGGTCAATCTTGAGGCCGTACTTGCCCGCCGCCTCCTCTATGGCCTTCCTGACCTTCTTCACGGGCATGAAGAAGCCCGTCTTCTCGAGGCTGAGGACTATGTTCTCGGCCACCGTGAGCGTGGGGACCAGCTTGAAGTGTTGGTGGACCATGCCTATGCCGAGCCTCGCGGCATCCCTCGGGCTCCTTATCCTGACCTCCCGCCCCTCGATGAATATGCGGCCCTCATCGGGCCTGTAGAGGCCGTAGAGTATGTTCATCAGAGTGGTCTTGCCAGCCCCGTTCTCGCCTAAGAGGGCATGTATCTCGCCAGCCCTGAGCTCGAAATCCACTTTATAGTTGGCCGTGACGCCCGGGAAACGCTTGGTTATCCCTTCCATCCTGACCAAGAGGCTGCCCTGGGCCCCCGGGCCACCCACTTCCCTTCACCACCCGAGTTCGCGCGGGCAAATAAAAATAATGGAGTTGGGCAGGGCCCACCGCCCCCCGGTCGGCTCACGTCGGTATGGTGCCCACGACCCACTTCACGAACCACATCATGGTCCAGAGGTCGTCGTGGCCCAGCCTCTCGCCGGCCTTCACCCTGAGATTGCCGTCCTGGTCGTACAGCGGTCCCATGAAGGGATCGAAGGGCACGGGAGGCGTTATCCAGGCTATGGTGCCGTTCTCAAGGGCCACCTGGACGTGGGCTGGGTAGCTCCTCATCTGCTCGAGCCTTATGAACACGAGGTCGTAGACCGTGACGTTCTGGCCCGAGACCTTATCTATGACCCACACGGACTTGAGGGGCGCCTCGAACTTCGGGTTTATGGGCATGCTGTAGTCGCAACCGAGCTCCACGGCCCCCTCGTGGAGCATCCACCAGTAATCCACGTTCCTGAGGTTCTTGGGCGTGTAGATGCCGAGGGCTATCTTGGTTATTATGTCCTGGTATATGACCTCCCAGTGGACGAGCTGGCCGCTCACCACCACATCGGGCCCGTAGGCGTACATGGGGCTGTAGTGGGCGAAGGTGTAGACGGGGTTCCCCCTCCGGTACTGCTCCTCGCACACCGTGACGACCGTGGGGCTATCCTCGGTGAAGGCGAGCACATCGCAGCCGGCCGCTATGAGGCTCTCGGCGGCCTGCCTCGCCTTGGTCGGGTTGTACCACTCGTATATCCATACGACATGGACCTCGGGCGGGTTGGGTATCTCGCGCCTGGCGTATCTCTGCTCGGCCACCTCGGCGAAGCCTATGGCGAAGGCATTGATGTGTCTTATGACCTCGGGTATCGGGTGTGCTGCCACGTAGCCGGCCTTGCCCGTCTTCGTGAGGGCTCCGGCCATGAGGCCGTTCAGGTAGTAGAGCTGGTAGAACTC
>CAYNQQ010000078.1:0-4817 GCA_964399385.1 uncultured Candidatus Bathyarchaeia archaeon
TGACCTCTACCACGAAGGGCCTGCCGGGCCCCAGCATCCTGGCATCTATGTCCTCCCGCCCGGCGGCATGGAAGGCCGCATCCTCCCCCTGGAAGAACTCGAGGACGGGACCACATATCAGCTCCGAGACCGATGTGGGGTACATCTTGCCCGTCCAGCCGCACCTCGGGCACCCACGCCCCCCACAGCGCGTGCACACCCACTTGGCCTGTGGGATCCCCCTGACCAGCTTCCTGTAGCGGCCGGCTACGAAGACCGGGTTGGCCTGCACCTCCACCCGGCCCTCGAGAGGCCTGATGAGGACCAGCACGTCCGGCCTCCTGAACTCGACCGGGACGCCCAGCCTGCTTGATATGGTCTTCCCTATCTCGCGGCTTAGCTCGTTCCTCAAGGCCTCGGCGTGCGAGATGCCGAACTCGGCCCTGAAGGCGTCCTCCCTCTCCTCCACATCAGGGGGAAGCTCTATGCCGACGAGGAAATTGGAGAACTCGTAGGGCTCGAGGGCCTCCAGGGCCCTGAGGACGAGCTCCTGGACCTTACCCGTCAGACCCCCGCAGAGGTAGCATCTGGCCGGCGGCGGGGGGACCTCTCGGCCCTGTTTCTCGAGAAAGGCCCTGGCTGGCCTAAAGAAACCGTTTGAGGCCAGGATCTCGATGGTCCTGAGGGCCTCCTCATCACCCTCCAAGACCCTGGCGTGGGCGGCTAAGAAAAGGACCGTCTTTATGGCCTTACCCCTCTCGGTGTTGGAGAGCCCGTAGCCCAACAGGGCGAACTGCCTACCGAGGCAGGAATCGCAGAGGGCGTACTTAGACAGCATGGAGAGGGCCTTCTCGAGCAGGGCTTCTTCCATCCTCTTAACCCGCCCTGAAAGGCCAGCCTTTCAGCTTGAGGGTGAAGGGCCTCCTGCGGAGCTTCTTGAGCTGCTTGCCCATCTTCCTCATCATGTTGTAGTACTTTATGAGGTCCCTAACATCCTTCTCATCCGTGCCGGAGCCACGCGCGATACGCCTTATCCTCGAGGCGTTCAGAATCCTCGGGTTCTCGAGCTCCTCGGGCGTCATGGAATCCATTATGGCGAGCCATTTCTTCACCTTGACCTCCATCTCCTCGAAGGCCTCCTTGGGTATCTCGTAGGAGAAGCCGGGCAGGAGGCCGAGGAGCTTGCTCAGCCTGCTCTTCCTCGTCATGCCCTTCAGGACCTCCCTGAGCTCGTAGAGCGTGAAGCGGCCTCTCGCTATGGCCTCGACGGCCTCGGCCGATACCTCCTTCTCGGCCTCCCTCACCTTCTCCACTATGCTCTCTATATCGCCTATGCCGAGGAGCCTGGATATGAATCTCGAGGGGACGAAGTGCTCTATGTCCTCGATTTTCTCCCCTACCCCGACGAATTTTATCGGGGCCCCCGTGGCCGCGACGGCCGAGAGAGCTCCCCCGCCCCTCGCCGAGCCATCGAGCTTGGCGAGGAAGATGGAGCCTATGGGCGTGGCCTCGTGGAAGGCCCTGGCCTGGGAGGCCGCCTGCTGGCCAATCGTCGCGTCTATGACCAGCATGACCTCGTCCGGCCTTATGGCGCTCGCGAGGGCTTTCATCTCCTCCATGAGGGCCTTCTCGTCCTTATGCCTCCCGGCCGTATCTATTATCACCACATCGAGGCCCGAGAACTTCTTGAGGCCCCTCACGGCTATGCCCACGGGGTCATCGCCATCCGGCTCGCCGTAGAAGGGGACGCCCACCTTCTCCGCGAGCTGGGAGAGCTGGGCGTAGGCACCGGGCCTGTACGTATCGGCACATATCAGGCCCACCTTAAGGCCCTTCCTCTTGAAGAAGTAGGCGAGCTTGGCGGCGGATGTGGTCTTGCCCGAGCCCTGGAGGCCCACGAGCATGATGACCTTACGCTGGCCGGGTTTCACGCCCACCTCGGCCGGTTTCTCGCCCACCAGCTTGACGAGCTCCTCGTAGACGACCTTGATGACGTGCTCCCGCCTCGAGATACCGGGCGGTAATTCCTCCTTCAGGGCCCTCTCCCTTATCTTCTCGGATAGGGCGAGGACGAGCCTCACGTTCACGTCTGCCTGCAGCAGGGCCCTCTGGATATCGCGGACCAGCTCGCTCACGAGTTTCTCATCTACGGCAGGGGCCCTGAAGATGCGTTTTACGGCCTCGTAGAGGGCCTTGCCCAGCCTGCTCAGCACCATGCCATCCTGGGCTCGGCGCGGGAGCAGATAAATGTGCCCCTGGCCCACCGGCTATCAGATTATTGGGCCTTCTTCACGGCCGGGGGGCTCCGCGTTTAGGTGTTTCATCACCCGACTGTCGGTTCCCGGCCATCCTTAAAAACGGTCCGCTCACCTGAAGCCATAACGGCCCCTGAGGGGGACGAAAGCCACCCCACCGAGGTCCTGGACCTTAATGCTCTCTCCCTTCTTCCTCACCTTGAGGAGGCTCTGGAAGAAGTGGAGGCCGCCCACGGGTATCAGGAGCACCCCCCCGTCCTTCAGCTGCTCCACCAGGGGCTTCGGTATGTCGGGGGCGGCCGCCGTCACGAGTATCCTATCGTATGGGGCCTCGGGGGGGTAGCCCAGCGAGCCATCCCCGTGGAGGACCGTCACCCTATCCGAGAAGCCGTTCTTCTCTATGTTCTCCTCAGCCATCCTGGCCAGCTCGGGGACTATCTCTATGGTCCATACGTGGCCCCACTCCTCCCTGGGCGCATCGGATGGGGCTACCACCTCGGCCACAGTGGCGGCATGCCATCCCGAGCCAGCTCCTACCTCGAGGACCTTATGGCCTACCTCGAGCTCAAGGGCCTCGTTCATTATGGCCACCATGTCTCACCCGGCCCGGGCCCTCGGCCCGGAGGCCGTGTGGTGCCGAGACCGTCTGGCCGTAGCCTATCGGCAGGGGCGTATCCACGTGGGCGTAGGGCTTCAGCCTCTCGGGCAGGAACTTATACCTCGGGACCTTCCTCATGGCCCTTATGACCTTATCCGACCTCAGTATGCCTTCCGCCCTCAGCCTCTCGATTAGCTCCTCCCATCTGGCCTCGAGCTCCCGCTGGCCCAACGCCTGCACCTGCCAGGTTTATGCGCGGCCCCCTAAATACCGTGCGGGCATGGCGGTGGAGGTCGTCAGGGCGAGAGGGCACCCTAACGTGAGGGCAGAGCACCCAACGACGCTCGAGGTGACGAAGGAGGAGGAGCTGACCCCGAGGGGGGATTGCATAATAGCCGTTGGGGCCGATAAGGGGGCCAGGGACCTGAGCGAGAATTTCAAACGCCTTGTTAGGACGCCGGGGGCCGTGGTCCTCATGGCCATAGAGGTGCCCTCAGCTGGCCTGAGGGAGGTCGTGAGGGGCTTCGGACACCCGGCCCTGACGCTCGAGCACCCGACGGATATAGTGGTCAGGAGGAGCGATTTCGTGTGCGGCCGCACGGTCGCCATAAGAGCCGATAAGGCCGCGAGGGACCTCTCGAGGGAACTCGTGAGGGCCCTGAGGGACCCGGGGGCCGAGGTCATCGTGAGGCTCGAGGTCAGATTACCTCCGCATCGACGGCTATCTGCCACCTGAACGGGCCCACGGCCCTCACCCTCCTGACGGCCAGGATGCGCCTCACCGAGCGGCCAGCCGCCTCCACCCCGGCCACGAGGGCCCCGATGGCCTCCCGCTCCGGCTCCGGGGCCCCGGCGAAGGTGTAGAAGTGGATCACGCCTCCCCCGGGCCTGAGGGCCTCGCAGGCGACATCTAAGAACTCCCGGGCCTTCTCCGGGAGGTTCATCACCACCCTATCGGCTACGCCCTTCAGGCCGCGTTCCACGGCCTCCCTGGCGTCCGAGAGCAGCGGGACGACGTGCCCCCTCACCTTGTTGAGCACCACGTTGTAGGCCAGGTAGTGGAAGGCCCACGGGTTGGCATCTACGGCGTAGGCCAGGACCTCCCTCCTCCTGGCCATCAGTATCGGGAAGGGGCCCACGCCGGCGAAGAGGTCCAGGATCACCTCGCCGTCGCGGGCCTGGGAGGCCACCCTCGCGTGCTCGTAGGATAGCCTGGGCGAGAAGTAGACCTTGGCCACGTCCAGCCTGAAGGAGCAACCGTGCTCCCTGTGCGTGGTCTCGGTGGGGCCCGAGCCGGCTATGGGAACGAGCTCCCTGAGCCTGAAATCACCTCTAATGGGCCCTCCTTTGGCCAGCACGAGCCTGACCCTTCTGTGTATCTCCATCAGGGCCCTCCCTATCTCGGGCCCGTAGGGCCGGAGGGGGTCGGGGAGCTCTATTATGGCTATGTCCCCCACCACGTCGAAGGACCTCGGGACGAGCTCGAGCAGCTCGCCCGGGATGCGCCCGGCCAGGAGCTCCCGGAGGCCCGCGGGTCTGGCCCTGGGCTCGAACTCCATCTCGCCCAGCTCCACCCGGCCGAGGGCCTCCTTTAGGGCCCGGAGGGCCTCATCGGGCAACTCCTCCCTGAGGGGGAAGAAGACCGTATGGCCCCTCCTGGCCGGGCGGAGGGAGGCGTCAAGGAGGCCCATCTTCCTCAGGAGCTCCAGGGCCTTGGATGCCTTCTCCCTCGCCACGCCCAGGTAGGGCTTCCTCATGGAGGCTGGCTTCCTCCGGCTGGCCCTTAATTAGCCCCCCGTTTTTTATAAGGTGGTGATGGGCTTGAGGGCCGACGTGATAGAGATAGATGGTTCCCTCAAGAGCGGGAGCGGGACCATGCTCCGCCTCTCCGTGGCCTTCTCGGCCATAACGGGCAGGCCCCTCCGTATGTTCAACATAAGGGCGAGGAGGTCGAACCCTGGCCTTAGGCCCCAGCACCTCGAGGC
>CAYNQQ010000079.1:0-2841 GCA_964399385.1 uncultured Candidatus Bathyarchaeia archaeon
ATGCCGAGCTTGTTCGCGTAGTAGTAGAGGCACGTCATGCGGACCCTGGGCTTTACGTTAGCCCTGGCCATATCGGCCCCCGGGTCGTAGGCCGGTATGGTCTGGTAGAAGGCCTTAAGGATGGGCGTTATGTCCACGTAATCGACCCTCATGCCCAGCTGCTCGGCCACCATCTTGGCGTGCTCGATGGCCTCCGGGTCATAGGTCTCCTCCTCGGGCATTATGAGCCCTATCACCCTCTCGGGGCCGAGGGCCCTCACGGCCAGGGTTGCCGCCGTGGAGCTATCGAGGCCCCCGGACAGGCCTATGACGAGGCCCCTGGCGCCCACCGAGGATACGTAATCCCTTATGAACCTGGTTATGTGGCTCTCGACGGCCTCCGGGTCTATCCTCAGCACCTCGGGGCTCAGCCTCATGCGGGCACCTCCGTGCCTTGGGCATGGGCTTTAAATCCCTTTTTCCGAGCGGCCGCAGGGTCCCGCCGGCATGGCGCTTTTTAAGGAGGTCCGCGAGAACAGCATGGGGGCGGAAGAGTGGGCAGGAGGAAGAGGCGCAGGAAGATAATCGTCAGGAGGAGGACGCTCCCCAAGGTGTTCACCTGCCCCGTGTGCGGGATGGCCTCGGTAGCCGTGAAGATAAAGACGGGCCCCTCCGGGCGCGTGGCCCTCGTGATGTGCGGGCGCTGCGGCATATCGGCTACCATACCGATAGCCCCCGTCCAGAAGGAGGTAGATGCCTACTGCAAGTTCGTCGACATGTACTACGAGGGCAAGATAACGCCTCCCGGCTCCTGAACACCCCCCAGCTCCATTTTACCGCAAATCTGAAATAGGGGCCCGAGCATCCCCCGGGGCGAGATGAAGGGGCCGGGCAAGGTCGAACGCTACATACTGGAGCGGATAGGGGAGGAAGGAGCCATCCACATGACGCTACTCGACCCTGAGAAGGTAAGGCCCGATGAGGCCGCCAGGATAGCTTCTGAGGCCGAGGAGGCCGGCACGGCGGCCATAATGGTGGGGGGCTCTACCCTGGCCCTCATCGATCAGCTCGATAGCGTCATCTTATCCATGAAGCAGGGAGGGCTCAAGGTGCCGGTGATACTGTTCCCGAACAACGTAACCGGCATAAGCAGGCACGCGGATGCCATTTGGTTCATGTCCCTCCTGAACTCCATGGACCCGTACTACCTCATAGGGGCCCAGATGCTCGGGGCCCCCGTGGTCAAGCGCCTCGGCCTCGAGGCCATACCCATGGGCTACATAATAGTGGGCTACGGCGGTGCCGCCGGCTTCGTGGGCAGGGCCATGCCCGTGCCCTACGAGAAACCGGAGCTGGCCGCTGCCTTCGCCATGGCCGCCGAGTGCCTGGGCATGAGGTTCGTCTACCTCGAGGCCGGCTCCGGTGCCCCGAGGCCCGTGCCGGAGGCCATGATAAACCTCGTGAGGAAGGCCGTCGAGATACCCATAGTGGTGGGGGGAGGGCTCAGGGACGGGAAGAGCATAGCCAAGGCCGTGGGGGCCGGGGCCGACATAGTGGTGACGGGCACGGCCATCGAGAGCGGGGGCTCCATAAGGGAGAAGATAAGGAGGTTTGTGAAAGCAATAAGGGAAGGGCTCAGGAGAAGGAAATAAAAAAGGAGCTCAGGCCCAGCTCCTTACATCGGCTGCCGTGTACCATGTCAGGGCCACGGCCGAGACGGCGAGCGGTATGCTGGCCAGGTAGGGCACCAGGACGCTCAGGAGCCCTATGGCCGATGAGGCCGCGCCCCAGAGGCCCAGGATCAGGGTCAGGGCCAGGTAGGCCTTCTCGCGCTTATCTATCTCCACGTTGAAGTCCTTGTAGAACTTCATCCTCCTAACGAAGAGGCTCAGGCCGGCGAGGGCCAGGCCGAAGCCTACGGAGGACGTGTAGATGGCAGCCGGGATGCTGGCCAGCCTGAGGGAGCCCTCGGCCAGGAAGAGCGATATGGTGGCCGCGACCGCCGAGAGGATCACGACGCCCAAGTTCATGGCCAGGGAGTTCCTCGGGGGCTCTACCCTCCTCTTCTTGCGCCTCCCGAGCAGGTACTTTATGCCGCTCAGGACCTTGGAGAGGAAGGTCGGCCTCTTCTCGACGGGAGGACCGGCAGCCGGGGCCGCTGGGGCGGGAGCGACGGCGGGGGCAACAGCTCCGGCCGAGATGCCGGCCGTGGCAGCCGATACGCCGGCCGCCACCACGCTGGCCACGGCCCCGCTCGTTATGACGGCTGCCGCCGCGGGCGTCGGGCTGGAGCTCTCCGTGATGGCTATGGCCAGCTCATCGCTCGCTATGACCTTCCCTCCCATGACCACGTAGACGCTCACGGTGGCGTTGCCCGTCTTCTCGGCCTTCAGCGTGAACTTGACGGTGGCGTTCCCGCCGGGCTCTATGCTGATGACCTCCTCCTTCTTCCCGGAGAACATATCGGACTCCCATTTGACGTGGACGTCCTTGGCCTCCGCGTTACCCTTGTTCTCGAGCTGGACGGTGAGGTCGACCGTCCTGCCCACCAGGACCTCTCTGGCGCTCAGCAGGACCGATTTAAGGACGACGAGGGGCTTGGGGACCTCGGCCTTCTTCCTCCCTATCTCGAAGGTGGCCGTGACGAAGGCCATATTGATCTCCAGGCTCTCGGTCCACGTCTCCTCCGAGGTCTGGTAGGTCAGGTCCTCGCTCCAGCTCATCCCTATCAGGGCGCCCGTCTCGTTATCGTAGGTCCAGCTCATGCTGATGGTCCCGAGGTCGGTGGCGTACTCGAGGCCGAAGATGACGAGCGTGACCTCCCTATCGCCTATGGTCGTGTTCTCCGTGGTGAAGGTCGCG
>CAYNQQ010000079.1:2941-4812 GCA_964399385.1 uncultured Candidatus Bathyarchaeia archaeon
ACTCCTCCATGAGGGTCCAGTTGAAGGGCTTCGTGAACGTCAGGTTCAGGGTCGCGGTGTAGGGTTCGCTGTGGACCTCACTATCGGATACGTAGCATATGCACTTCTCCACGGAGACCTCGCCGGTCGTGGCCAGCACACCTACCTCTGGCTCGGTCAGATTACACCATAGGCGGCGGAGCACTATGCTCGTGAGCCCATCGAGCTTAAGGCAGGTCATGTTGAGGAAGATGGTGTAGGTGGTATCGTTCTCCCAGGTCCAGATGCCCGAGGTGCTCATGTAGATGTTGATTGTGGCATTACGGGTATCGCTCCCTACCAGAACGGGCCTATTGACGGCGATGGTCCTCTCCTCCTCGTGGCTGAACCGGCCCTCGAGCACCCAGATGCTACCCGGCGGTGGGACGCTGGCCTCCGGGCAGCGGTCCTGGGCCGTGGAGGTCGTGGCTGCCGGGGCGTTTAGGACCGCGGCGGATAGGATGAAGGCCGCGAGCAAGAACACGAGGGCGAGGGAGGTTTTTTGCACCCTACCCTCCTCCGGCAGGGTGGTCCCGGCATGAGATTTTATAAGCCTTAGCAGAGATAGGCCCTATCCCATTTAAAACGCGCAGCGGGCCCAAGGGGTGCTCCTTGACCGGGTTCTTTAAAACTTTCAGCCTCCCAGCGGGCCCGGCGGGGATGAGCTTTGTCAACCGGTATAAGGGCCCGTGGGCCGAGGCCCTGCCGGCATGCCCTCTGGCTCGGGGGCCTATGAGGAGGAGCTTGGGCGTAAGCTCGCCGAGCTGCTCGAGATAGCGAGGCGGGCGAGGGCCAGGGGCCTCGACCCGGAGCTCTCCCCGGAGCCGGCCCTCGCCTACGATTTGGCAGACCTCGTGGAGGGCATGGTCGGCCCCCCGGGCGTATCGGAGCGGATCAGGGAGCTGATGGGCGAGCTGGAGAAGGACGAGATGGCCTTCAGGATAGCAGAGGAAATAGCAAATGGCCTCTTCGGGGACCTCGGGGGCCCTGAGGGGCGGGCTGACCAGGCCATAAGGACGGCCCTGGCCATACTGACGGAGGGCGTCACGGCAGCGCCCGTCCAAGGCATCTCGGCCGTGAGGATAAGGGAGAACCCGGACGGCACCTCCCACCTCGCCATATACTACGCTGGCCCGATAAGGTCCGCGGGCGGGACGGACCAGGCCCTCACGGTCGTCGTGGGCGATGTGGTGAGGAAGGCCCTCGGCCTGGATAGGTACCGGGCCACCGAGGCCGAGGCCAGGCGTTTCGTCGAGGAGATAAGGCTCTACGAGCGCGAGGTGGCCAGGTTCCAGTACAGCGTGCCTGACGCCACCATAATAAAAGCCGTCATGAACCTGCCCGTCGAGGTCAACGGGGTCCCCACGGACCCGGTTGAAGTATCCTTCTTCAGGGACCTGCCGAGGGTCGAGACCAACAGGCTCAGGGGAGGGGCGCTCCTCGTCCTCAACGACGGCATAATAGGCCGTGCCAAGAAGGTCCTGAAGGTGGTGGAGAAGCTCGGCATAGAGGGCTGGGGCTGGCTGGCCGAGCTCGCATCTGAGGCCTCGGGGGAAGGCGAGGGCGTGCTCGACGAGGTGATAACCGGCAGGCCCGTCTTCTCCCTGCCCGATAGGCCGGGGGGCTTCAGGCTTAGGTACGGGAGGTCGAGGAACACGGGTCTCGCGGCCGTGGGCGTCCACCCGGCCACCATGGTCCTGCTGAAGGGCTTCCTGGCCGTAGGGACCCAGCTCAAGCTGGAGGTCCCGGGCAAGGGCGGCATAGCCATGCCCGTCGATGGCGTTGAGCCGCCCGTGGTGAGGCTGAAGGACGGGACCGTGATGAGGGTCGAGGATGTCGAGACGGCCAGGGCC
>CAYNQQ010000080.1:0-4743 GCA_964399385.1 uncultured Candidatus Bathyarchaeia archaeon
TACCTTATCTTCTCGAGGACCTCCGGGGCCTTGTTCACGACCTCCCTGACGCCGTACTCCTCGCTGTAGGCCGTATCTATTATGGCCACTATCTTCTGCCTCAGCCTGTAGTCCAAGTAATCCCTCTCGGCGAAATCGTACTTGGTGGGCCCGGGGCCAGCTATTATTATGCCCTTGAGGTCGGGTATGCCCAGGAATATCTCGTTGGCGTGTTTGCCCACCCTCGCGAAGTAATTGAGGAGCTTCATCTCCCTGAGCCTCTGGAACCTGCGGGCCGATTGGCCGCCCTTGTGGTGCTTCCCCGGGACGCCGGACGTTATGTGCTTTACTATCTCGAGCCTCCGGCCCCTCAGGACCGCGTAAGTGGCCGAGTCGGCATCCATCACTATTATGCCGTAAGCATCATGCTCCTTGAGGAGTTCCTCGAGGGGCTCTATGTAGAACCTCGAATCGCACCTGTATAGGTAGACGTTTATGGGCTCGGGCGGTATTATCACGTAGGTCTCTATGCGCTCTGAGCCAGGGCCGTCTTGGGGCACGGCCCCGCACAATATCACCAGGCCCGTGTCGGGCACTTCCTTGAAGAGCTTGAGCCTCTGCATGACCTTCACTATGGCGTCCTGAACGTTCTTCCTCGTGGTATCCGATTTTATGTTCGCGGCCGTCCCGTACTCCTGCCTCAACATGCCCATGACATCGCTTATCCTCCTGCCGGGCGGTATGTAGAGGCTTATGAGCTGGGTCCCACGTCCTTCCTTGGACTTCAGCATCTCGAGTAGCTTCTTCAGCCTGTACCTGGCCAGGGAATCGCTGCTGGTCTGGCCTGTTCGGTTCCTCATTTCGGCACAAAGGGCATGAGGGGATTAAATAAGCTTAGCCTCGGGCCGCTAATCGGCCCCGGCCATGAGCCCGGCGGCCGCTAAGCTTAAATATCCTCATGGGCTCGGTAGCCGGGGATTAAATATGCCCGTTAAGCGGAAGTCGAGGGGGCGCTCGAAGGGCTCCAAGGGCAGGACGGAGTACGTCCAGTGCTCCATGTGCGGCCGGCTCGTCCCGGCCGATAAGGCGAAGAAGGTGACGCGCAGGAGGCCCGTGGTGGACCCGGCCCTGGCCAAGGAACTCGCGAGCAAGGGCGCCTGGGTCGGTTACAGGGTGGAGACCCGCTACTACTGCATATCCTGCGCCGTCTACCACGGCATAGTGAAGATAAGGGCCGAGGAGGAGAGGAAGAAGAAGCCTGTGAGGAGGAGGCCGAGGCGCAGGTTCCTGAGGCCCGAGGAGCGCAGGCCCCCCGTCCAGCTGCCGCTCGGCATACCTTAGCCTTCCCGGCCCTCGCCCAAGGCCTTTAAGGTGCGGACCAGGCGTTCTATAACGGTCAGATGTGCCAGGAAGGCCAGGATGTACATGCCCATCTCCATGGCGGAGGGCCAGAACAGGTTGGCCAGGGATGCCAGGATTATCAATATGAGTCTCTCGGCCCTCTCGGCCAGGCCCACGCCGGCGAGCTCCGCCCCGAGGCCCTCGGCCCTCGCCCTCGTGTAGCTGACGAGCAGGGAGCCCGATATGGCCAGGATGGCCGGCAGAGGGCTGCAGAGGCCGCCGGCCAGGATGCCGGTTATCACGGCCACCTCGCCGTACCTATCGAAGGTGGAATCGAGCATGGCCCCCCTGCGGCTCTCGAGGCCGAAGGAGCGGGCCAGGAGGCCATCGGCCACGTCCGAGTAGCCGGACAGGAGGACGAGCAGGGGGGCCACGAGAGCCAGGTAAGGCCACATCAGATACCATTTCCAGTAGGCCAGGCCGGCCAGGATGGACAAGACCAAGCCGAGGACCGTCATGTGGTTCGGCCTGAGGCCGAGCCTGTAAAGGAACCTCGCGTGCCCCTCGAGGGCCTTATTCACGGTTTTCTTGAGCTTGGACAGGACCACCCTCCCTCACCACAGGGCTTAACAGCCCCGGCCCTACTTAACAGCGCCATGTGCGCGTGCTCGGTGCTTATCAGCCAGGTGGAGGTAGGAGGCCGTAGGGCCCTCGGGGTCAAGGTGGAACTACCGGACTCGCCTCCCCTCCTGCTCCTGGTGGCCGAGAAAGGCTTCGTCATGTGCGGCTACCTGAATCTGGAGGTCGCGGAGAAGCTCGGTGCTGCCGCGGCCATCGTATCCGGCGTCAGGACCTTCGAGGACGTGCTCGAGGCACCCGTGAAGGCCTGCACGAGCAGGGCCCGTCAGATGGGTGTTGAGGAAGGCATGAGGGGCCGGGAGGCCCTCGCCAGGCTCATGTGAGGTGCTCTGGCCCGCCCCGCAGAAGCCCATCAGCCAGGTCTTGCCCGGGGAGAACCTCGTGAACTCGCCTACCCCGATGGCGTCTGTGATGTTGATCACCTCACCGCCGACCTCCAGGGTGCCGGTCCACTTTATGAAGGCCCTCCCCCACGTGAAACGGCCCCTCAGGTCCCACCAGGTCCCCCTGTTGACGTGCCAGCCCCCGGGGGGCCAATAGGAGATCACCTCGCCCTCCAAGTCGACATAGCCATTCTCGAAGGGGCCGTGGAGGTGAAAGCTCTCCGGCTGGAGAGGGTTCCCGGCGTCGGTGAGCGTGAAGTTGTTGAAGACGTAACTCAGGCCCATGGATACTAAGTTTATCCTGCCCTGGTGTTGGAACTTCGGGAACTCGGTGGGCGTCGGGTTATCGCTGTGCGATATCATTATGATGAAGTCCTCGTGGAAGATGGCGAGGCAGGAGAAGGCCAGCACGGACCCGGCGGGCCTCCTCACGGGGCCAACCCTGGAGGCTGACCGGCTGTAGCAGACCCTGTGGACGGCCCTGTCGAAGATGAAATAGCCCCTAAAAGCCATTTTGCCCTGGCCCGGGAGGGTGAGGTTGGCCTCGAAGGTGCCGGAGACCCAGAAGCCACCCCAGATATCCACGTCCTTCACGTTGCTGTACGCCCCGTGGACTATGTAGGGGCCCTCCATGGGCCCCATCCAGAAGGGCACACCGATCGCCTGCCCCACGAACTCGAGTTCGAGGAGATCCTCCGATGGCCGGGGCGGTCTTATGGCATGGAACCACCTCCGGCCTCTCTCGTCGTAGGAGATGGTCTCCACGTAGCCGTTATCCCCTTTCACATAGACCGTCGGGTAGGGATAACCGAGCGTCCCGTTGGGGCAGTAATACATGCCCCCGCCGAAGCGGGGCACATCCCGGACGTACTCGCCATCAACGCATATCCTCGGCTTGAAAGCGCCCTCGCCCGTGAAGGGCAAACGGCCCTGATACATGAGCGTGTGCCGCCCATCCGCGGTCCAGCCTATGGCCACGAGGATGAAGCAGCTCTGCTTCCACCTCGAGTCGGGCGTGTAGGTGAGGAGGCCATCCTCCCCCAATTGATACGTTATGCCCAGGGGCACGAAGTCCTCGACCGCGGGGTTCCTCGTCATGTAGGTGTTGGGCTCCTCCGTTATGGGCCAGGACGGCCGGCGCCAGACCCGCTCCGCCCAGAGCCGATAGGCCAGCGCACCGAGCAGTAGGGCCGAGACCAGCAGGCCCGCGATGAGCAGAGCCGTGAGTGCTTTCCCCAACTCACCACGCCTGGTAGGCGGGGCCGGTGGGCCATTTAACCCTTGTGAACCAGGCGTATAGATGAATCGTCGTGATAAAAAGAGCTCCTGCCCCTGGGGGCGCTACCTCAGTAGGTCCTGGCCAGCCTGAGCACGGTCCTGGCTTCCCGGCCGCATATGGGGCAGGGGCCAGCGGGCTTGGGCTCGAGGTCCTCGGGCGTCCCGAGCACCCTGGCGTCCACCTGGGTCTCCATCTCCAGGCCGCACTCGTCATCGCCGCACCAGGGTAGCTCTACCACCCCGCCCCTCTCGGCCAGTATGGCCCTGGCCTCCTCCACAGTCCTCGCGGGGCTCACGTGCTCCATCATCCAGTCCCAGGCCCTCTTCCTGAGGTCCTCGGTCAGCTTCGCCATTAGGTTCTTAACGGTCTCTGTGAGCTCCCCCAGCGGGACCTCCATCCTCTCGAGCGTATCGCGCCTCACGACCGTGGCCTGCTTCCTCTCGACATCCCTGGGCCCTACCTCGACCCTTATGGGGACGCCCCTCCTCTCCCAGTAGTAGAACTTCTCCCCCGGCGTTATATCGGGCCTGTCGTCGAGGTGAGCCCTTATCCCGGCCTTCCTCAGGAGCCCGTAGACCTCGGTGCTGGCCCTCCGTATCTCCTCCTCAAGGCCTTTGTAGGGTATGGGGACCACGACGGCCTGGATGGGCGCTATCCTGGGCGGGAGGACGAGGCCGTGGTCGTCCCCGTGGGCCGCCATGACGGCCGCCACCACGCGGCCCGATATGCCGTAGCAGGTCTGCCAGACGTACTCGTGTGTGCCATCGGGTTTCTCGTATGTTATCTCGAAGGCCCTCGCGAAGTTCTGGCCGAGGTTGTGGACGGTGCCTATCTGGAGGACGCGGCCATCGGGGCATATCATATCGAAGGCTATGGAGTAGAGGGCACCGGCGAACTTATCCCACTCGGGCCTCCTCGATATGAGGTAGGGGACGCAGAGGGCATCGAAGAACCTCTTGTATATCTCGACGGCCTCCCTCACGTTCTTCTCGGCATCTTCGGCCGTGGCGTGGCAGGTGTGGGCCTCCTTGAACGTCAGGACCTCGCGCATCCTTATGAGCGGTCTCGTGGCCTTCGTCTCGTACCTGAATATGTTGACTATCTGGTAGAGCTTCATGGGGA
>CAYNQQ010000081.1:0-4726 GCA_964399385.1 uncultured Candidatus Bathyarchaeia archaeon
CCTTCAGGCCGGGGGAAGAGGACATAAGGGCCATACTGGCCCAGCTGGGCCTGGCTTAGACCTTGGTGTAGATGGTTATGCCCATCTCCCTGGCCATCTCCAGGGCCTTCTCCTCGGCGAAGGGGGTTATCATGATGAGCCTATCGGGCTTGCGGCCCGTCTCCCTGGCGTAAAAATCAGCCTTCCTCTTGAAGGCCGCCAGATCTGAGGGCCTCACGTGGGACGATACCTCGACCAGTATCAGCTGGCCGTCCTTGATGGCCACATCGACCTCTACGGTGCTCGGGTGGCCGTAGACCAGCCCCTCCCTATCGTAGGCCACCCACCTCTCGACCTCCAGGCCCAGCTCCCCCACTATACCCTTCAGGCCCTCCCTGAACGCCTCCTCGGCCAGCAGGCCCCACCTGGCCCCGAGGGCATCTATGTGCCTCCTGAGGAGCTCGAAGCCCCTGTTCATGTCCTCCCTCAGCCTGGCCAGCTCCCGGTCGTAGCGCTCGAAACCCTTCATCATCTCCTCCCTAAGCCTGGTGAGCTCATCCTCATGCCTATCCAATCTCTCAAGTATCTCGTTGAACTTCCTATCGTGTTCCTCCAGCCTCCTCAGGACCTCACCTAACCCTATCAGGCCTGCAACTGCGTACCTGAACTCCTCGTCCTCCCTCAGGAGCTTGAGGAGCTTGTGTTTTAGCTCTGCCTCCGCGCCCATTCCCGGCCTCTCCATGTATGCGGGCTGGCGGGCCTTCTTAAGCCCTGGCCGCCCGCCCACGGTATAGCGCAGCATACATCGTGCCAGGACACCCTTAGGCCCATCTCCAGGGCCTTCCTGACGGCCTCCCGGGATGGGAGAGCCATCCTGTCCACGCCCTCCTCGAGGGCCAGGAACTCTAAGGCCGTCCTGTAGGGCTTCTTCCTCGGCCTCATGCACCCGAGGGCGAGGGGTGTCTTAGGGAAAGCCGTTCGGGCCCTCCTCAGTATCCTCCTGACCTCCCCGAGGTCGGGCGGGCTGGCGCCCTCGTAGGGCGTCCCCCTCGTGGGCATGAAGACTATGATGACGAGCACATCGGCCCCGGCCGATCTGACCATCCTTATGGCCTCCTCCTCGCCCCGTACCTCCCCGCCGTGAATGCCCACGCAGATGTGCGGGGCCACGGCCAGGCCGGCCTCCCTCAGGGCCAGGAGACTCTCCATGTAGTCCTCCGGCTTCTTATCCAGGCCTATCACCTCCCTTATGGTATCCTCATCGCCCACCACGTCAAACAGGGCCACGTCAATGCCGGAGGAGGCCATATCCTCCGCCAGGCCCCGGTCGACCAGGCCCGGGTGGACGGCTATCGTGAGGCCGAACTCCTCCTTCAGGGCCCTCACGGTCCTCAGGAAGGGCCTTATGGGCAGAACGCCCTCCCTGGTGAAGCCGCCGCTTATCAAAACCCCTTTCGCGCCCTTCCTCGCCAGGGAGGAGCAGAGCTCCCAGAGCTCGCCCGGGCTCTCAGCGCTCAGCATGCCCCTCAGGTAGAAGCCCCTGCAGTACTTGCACATCAGGGCGCACCTGGTCCCGGTTATGGATATAGATGGGAAGTTAGGCCAGGGCTTGAAGAAACGCACCAGACCCCTGGACCTCTCCGGGCCTGAGGGCTCTGGCATCCGTGAGCCTTATAGGACAGCCCGGGATATAAGGCCGTGATGACGGGGCGGGAGTGGAGACTCATAGAGCTCGAGGTCCACGACGCTTTCACGAACATGGCGATCGACGAGGCCATCTTGGTGGCCGTCTCGCTCGGCAAGGCCCCCAACACCGTGCGGTTCTACCGCTGGAGACCCTCCGCCGTATCCCTTGGCATGTTCAGGCCCGTGGAGCAGGACGTGAATCTCGAGGCCTGCCGGAGGCTGGGCGTGGACGTGGTCAGGAGGGTGACGGGCGGGGGCACGGTCTACCACGACGAGGAGGACGAGATAACGTACAGCGTGGTCGTGAGAGCCTCCGACATAGGGAACCCGGATGTCCAGGCCTCCTACGCCATATTATGCTCTGGCCTCATAGAGGCCTGCCGCCTCCTCGGCCTGAGGGCGGAACTCAACCCGGGGGGCCCGAGGGCCTGCCCCAACATCGTGATAGGCGGGAGGAAGATATCCGGGAACGCACAGGCCTGGCGTAAGGGCACCATACTCCAGCACGGCACCTTCCTCGTCCGGGTGGACCTGGCCAGGATGTTCACCGTCCTGAGGGCGCCCTGGCCCCTCCCCCTCGATGAGGTCGTGGAGAAGGCCAGGAGGAAGATAACGTCCATAGAGGACGAGCTCGGGAGGCCCGTCTCCATCCGGGAGGCCTATGAGGCCCTGAGGGAGGGCTTCTCCAGGGCCCTCGATGTAGAGCTGGTGCCCGGCAGCCTGACGGACTTCGAGATCGAGCTGGCCGCCTGGCTCCGCGATAACAAGTACAGGTCGGAGGAGTGGAACCTCAGGGGCGTCAGGGCCAGGGCCAGAGCCAGGATGGCCTGCATGGCCTAAGCGATATTAGGGGCAGCGGGCCCCTCCCCCGGGGGCCGATGAAGAAGGCACGAGCTGCCTGAGGAATGCTGATTGCCGTCGCCTCGAGGCCCCCTAAGCCCTGAACCACTTGAACATGAGGTACCTGACCTCGCCCCCGGGCCTATCCACCACCGCTACCACGAACCTCTTCCTGACGGTGGTCGCCAGCCTGCCCGCCCTCACCACATCGGGGGCCGTGAGGACATCCCCGGGCCTGGCGACCGACACGAGGTAAGGGGCGTGCTCGAGGCCAGGGCCGAGCCTGTAGACGGCGAAATCACAACCGAACTTTATGCCTGATGTCACGACCAGGCCCGAGTCCCTCAGGTCCTTGTAGACCGTGTATTTGAGATCGAAATCCCTGTATATGGTCCTGCCCACCTCCCTGAGCTCCTCGGGCCCCACCTGCTCGCCCCGGCCCCTGTATATGCTTACGAGGCCTTTCTCCAGCAGGTAGAGGCCCTCCATTATGTCGAGTATGAGAGGGGCCTCGAAATCCGCCCCCTTGGGCTTGGGCACGCCCAGGGGCTTACCGTAGAAACCCAGCTTGTATATGCTCCTGGCCTCCTCAATATCCCATATGATTAGGAACCCGCCGACGAGCTCCGCCCTGGCGAGGGGTTCCTCCCGCCCGCCCATCATGGGGCACCTAAAGGGCCATGGCGAGTATCCTGGCCGTGTCCGCCGCGTCGAGCACCTTATCGGCCGCGTCCTCGAAGAACTTGACGACGTCCCGGGCCAGGAATATGGTCTTAAGCTTGAGGTTCTCCTCCAGTATCCTCATCTCTATCTCCCTGTAGAGCATGTCTATCTCGCGCTCGAGGGTCTCCACCTCGGATATCAGGGTCCTGGCGGTCGCCGGGTTCATGAGGAGGGCCGTGGTGACCTCGTAGAGCTTCTCGACTATCCGCCCCACGGCGTCGGCCAGGCGAGCTATGCTCTCCCTCAGCCTCTCCGGTATCTTCTGGCCCTTCATTAGCTGTATCATGCGGAAGACAGCCCCCTCGTAGAAATCGGCGATCTCGCTTATCTGGTAGAGGAAGCGCATCACGTCATCTCGGCAGGGGAGCATGGCGCTGGCCGAGGCGAGGCTCTCTATTATGCGCCCCCTGTCCTCGTGGAGGAGGTCCTCGAGCTCCCTCATGTGTATGAAGAGCTGCTCGGCGCCATCCTTATCCCATCTCCTGAAGCAATCTACTATATCGAGCGTGAGCCGGGCCATGTTGACCACTTTCTGGACATAGTTCTGGCAGGCTCTGAGGATGGCCGTCCGGCCCCTCAGCACCATGTCCGAGGGCAGCAAGTCCATCACCACTCTGCCTTCATCGCCTTCGCTACTATTAGGGACCACGAATACTTAAAAACTATTCCCAATCCGCCGGCCGAGGTCAGACGGGCTCGCCGAGCTCCTCGAACTCGAGCTTCTTCCTGAAGAAAGCCGATAGCAGAGATGGCAGTTCCGCGATGGGGGCCCTGACCTGCCTCCAGGTATCCCTGTCCCTCAGCGTGACGGTATCGTCCTCGAGGGTCCTGTGGTCCACTGTTATGGCTATGGGTATGCCTATCTCATCGCACCTCGCGTACCTCCTGCCTATGGAGCCAGATTCGTCATACTCCACCTCGAAGCCCTCCGCCAAGAGGAGGTTGTAGACCTCCCTGGCCTTCTCCGGCAGGCCATCGCGGCTTAGGAGGGGCAGGACGGCCACCTGGATCGGGGCCAGGTCCCTCGGGAGCCTCAGGACGATGCGGCCGTCCCTGACGGTGTAGGCGTACTCGAGCGTTATGTAGACGAGCCTGTCGAGGCCGAAGGAGGGCTCTATCACGTGGGGGACGAAGTGCTTGCCCTTCTCGACCCTCTCGACCCTGACGACCGAGAGATGTCTCTTCGTCAGCTCGTAGGGCCCTAATCTGACGGACCCCTTCTCCTCGAGTTCCCGGGCCAGGGCCCTGGCATCCGCCCTCGAGATGGCCTTCAGGATCTCGCGGGCCTTATCGCCGAAGTCCTCTTTTATGGCCTCGGCATCCGGCCTCACGGACAGCTCGACGACCTTCCTGGGCTCCTTGAACTCCTTGAAGGCCGTGAGGTCGGCGCCCGACCACCTCATGTGCCTGCCGAGGTCGTAATCGGTCCTGTAGTTGTGGCCTGAGACCTCCACCCAGCCCCAGCGCTCCGTCCAGACCTCCTGGTCGTAGCCCTGTA
>CAYNQQ010000082.1:0-4712 GCA_964399385.1 uncultured Candidatus Bathyarchaeia archaeon
GAGGGCTTCATAGTCTCGGTCGCCATGAACGTCCCGAGCAGGAAGCTCGGCAAGAAGGACGTGGTGAAGATAGAGGGCCGCGAGCTGAGCGAGGAGGAGGTAGATAAGATAGCGCTCATAGCCCCGAGGGCCACCATAAACATAATAAGGGATTATAAGGTGGTCCAGAAGCACAGGGTGAAGCTCCCAAAGGTCATAAAGAACATAATAAGGTGCAGGAACCCGGCCTGCATAACAAACGAGAGGGAGCCCGTCGAGCCCAAGTTCTACGTGGTATCCGAGGAGCCTCTCAAGCTGAGATGCCATTACTGCGGGAGGATAATGGAACTCTCGGACGTGCTGGCCTCCCTCTACGAGGGCGGGAAGAGCGCTTAGCCCTCCTGGCCCATCAGGAGCAGTATGGCCTTCGCCAGGTCCCCTCCCGTCTTCTCGAGGGCGGCGCGGGCCTCCTCGAGGCTGACCCCGGCCTGCTGGGCCACGAGCTGGACATCCTCCTCCGGGATAGCGGGCTTCTCCTCGGCCAGCTCCTCCCTCACGCGGCCCGGGACCACCTGGTAGACCGTCTGGCCCCCGAGCTCCACCACGATGACCTCCGGCTCCTCTATCACGAGCCTCTTGCCCGGGAGCCTCAGCACCACCTCCTCCACGCCCTCCAGGGGCCTCATGTTCATGCCCATCTGCCTCATCATGCGCCTCATGGTCCTCGGCGATATCCTCCTCATGGCCCGTCCTCCGGGATAAACCGCCGTGAGGGCCTAATTAGCTCTCGGCAGAACCGGCCCTCACCTTCACGGCGACACCACGCCTGAAGAAGAGCATCTCGCGGCCGGTCAGGAGGGCCTTCCCGACGGCCAGGAGACGGCCATCCGGCCCCACGACCAGGACTTCGTCCCCAGGCCTTATGTCCGGGTCAGCCCTGAGGACGTGCTTGGCGAAGACGCTCCTCCCCCTGGCCACGAAAGGGGCGGCTTCCTCCGATACGACGACCTTATGCCTATCGCCCAGGAACTCCTCGAGCCTCCTGGCGCCGTGTATGGTCAGGGAGAAGAGACCGTCAGAGGCCCTCAGGGTGGCGAGCAGGAGCCCCTTATACCTCACGTGCTTGATTCGCCCCGTCCGCCCTCTTATCACCTCTACGTCATCGGGGAACAAGGCCTCCCCTGCCCCAGGCCCGAACTGATAATCTGCTATGGCCCTCAGCCGCCTCAGGTCGAGCTCTTTCTGGACCTCCGGGTCCATGCTTCACCAGGCCCCCTATGGCGAGAGCTAAATAACCTCCCCTCCTACCCCGGGCGGAGCATGAGGACGTGCGAGGTCTGCGGCAGGGAGATAATAGGGCCAGCCTACCTCGCGCTCATAGAGGGTGCCGAGCTCATCGTGTGTGCCGAGTGCACCCGTTATGCGAAGTGGTTCAAGAAGCTGGGCCGTAGGGAGCTAAGGCCGAGCCGCGCCAGGGCCCCGGTCCCGAGGGCCAGGGCGAGGGAGAGCCGCCAGGTCATGCTGGCGAGGGTGAGCGAGGCCGAGGAGCTCGAGCTCGTCGAGGGCTTCGGCAGGAAGGTGAAAGAGGCCAGGGAGGCGAGAGGCCTCACCCAGGAGGAGCTCGGGAAGATGATAGGGGAGAAGGCCTCCGTGATAAGCAGGATAGAATCGGAGAAGATGGCGCCCGATGTGGTCCTGGCGAGGAAGCTCGAGCACGCCCTCGGGATAAAACTGCTGGTCAGGGCGAGGAGGGAGGAGGTGACGGTCAGGGCGACCAGACGGCCGGAGGTAGGGGGCCTGACGTTAGGCGATATAATCGCCATGGCCTCGGGGGAGGAGAAGGGTTAGGGCATGCCGAGGAGGCCCAGGGCCATAATAGTCGAGAGGAGGCTCCCCGGCCAGAGGTCCAATCTCGAGGAGCTGAGGGCCCTCGCCGAGGCCGCGGGCTACGAGGTCGTGGGCCAGCTCGAGCAGGTCAGGAAGCCGGACCCCAAGTACCAGATAGGCTCGGGAAAGGCCAAGGAGCTCGCCGAGCTCGTGAAGCGCCTCAAGGCCGATGTGGTTATATTCGAGAACGAGCTGAAACCGGTCCAGGCCTACAACCTCGCGAAGCTGACCGGGGTCGAGGCCATAGATAGGTTCCAGCTCATACTCCAGATCTTCGCCCAGAGGGCCTCCACCAAGGAGGCCCAGCTCCAGGTGAAGCTCGCGACCCTCAGGTACGAGTTGGTCAGGGCCAAGGAGAAGGTTAGGTTGGCCAAGATGGGGGAGCAGCCCGGCTTCATGGGCCTCGGGAAGTACGAGGCCGACATCTATTACGAGATGATAAAGAAGCAGATAGCCACCATAAGGAGGAAGCTCGAGGAGATGAGGAAGAGGAGGGAGCTGCACAGGCAGAGGAGGAGGAAGATAGGCTTCCCCATAGTCTCATTATCCGGTTATACAAATGCGGGGAAGAGCACCCTGTTCTACGCTTTCACGGGCGAGTACGTGCAGATAAGCCCCTCCCTCTTCACCACGCTCACGACCACGACGAGGATCGCCCGCTTCGGGGATAAGATGGCCCTCCTAATAGACACGGTGGGCTTCATAGATAGGCTCCCCGTGGCCCTGGTGGAGGCCTTCAAATCAACCCTGGAGGAAACAGCGTTATCTGACGTCATAATACTCGTGGTTGATATAAGCGAGCCCATGGAGGAGGTGGAGAGGAAGCTGAGGTGCTGCCTGAGGACCCTGGATGAGATAGGGGCGGGAGATGTCCCGAGGGTCACGGCCCTGAACAAGATAGACCTCTTAAGCGAGGAGGAGCTGAAGGAGAAGATAGACCGGCTGTCGGGCCTTGTGGAGGACCCCGTCCCCATATCCGCCCTCTACGGGACCAACCTGGACGTGCTCGCATCGAAGGTGGCGGAGCTGCTGCCGGGCTACGTGAAGGCCAAGGTGGTGCTCCCGCTCAGGGAGGAGGCTTTCTCGGTCTTATCCTGGGCTATGGACAACATGAGGGTCATCGACGTGAGGTATGAGCCCGATAGGGTGGTGTTGGCCGTGGAGGGGCTCGAGCCCGTGGTGGGCAAGCTCGTGGGACGGGCCAGGGAGCTCGGGGGGAAGGCCTCTCTCGAGACCTAATCCTTCCTGTGCAGTACCTCCTCCCAGACGTGCGCGTTCCTTATGCAGCCCGGGTCGGGGGCCAGGTAGCTCCCGAGGTAACCGTAGGCCCTCGCCCTGCAGCCCCCGCACACGAACCTGTACTCGCACTCGCCACAGTTTGGGGCCAGCCTATCCCTGTCCCTGAGGTCCCAGAACACGGGGCAGGTGGACCAGAAGTCCTCCACGTCCTTTATCCTCCTGATGTTGCCCACCTTCACGGGCATGAAGACGCACGGTGTTACGGTCCCGTCGGGGTCCAGGGCGAAGTAGAAGCGGCCGGCGCCACAGCCCCCTATGAACTCCGTTATGCCCGCGACGGCCTGGGAGAACCTCGGGTTCCAGAAGTGGGCCGGGATCACGAGTTCGCCCGACTTGAGGGCTGTCTCGACCTCAAGGGCCACCCTCGCGTACTGGGGGGCCGTTGAGACTATCTGTATCTTGCGGCCGCTCAGGACCTCCTTGACCATGTACCTGAGGACCTCCTCGCGCTCCCTCGGGCTCAGGTCGTTCTCGGTTATGAATATCCCGCGGCCCGTGGGGACGAAGTTGAAACACGTGAGGCCCTGGACGCCTATCTCCTCGCACATCTTTATCATGGCCGGGAGCTCCGAGACATTGTGCTTCGTGACCGTCATGGCCACCTGCGTCCAGAGGCCTACCTCGACGCAGTTCTTGACGCCCCTCAAGGCCATCTCGAAGGCACCCGGTATCCCTCTGAACGCATCGTGGGTCTCGGGCCTCGCCCCATCTATGCTTATCTCCACGTAGAGGAGGTCGAGTTCCTTCAGCTTCTTAGCTACCTCCCTGGTTATCAGGGTGCCGTTGGTGGCTATGGCCGTGAAAACCCCGTACTCGCGGGCCCTCCTCAGGGCCTCGAAGATATCCTTCCTCATCAGGGGCTCCCCTCCCGAGAAGGCTATTATGGTCACGCCGGCATCGGCCAGCCTATCCACCGTCCTCAGGACCTCCCTCGTGTCCATCTCGTCCGGTCTCGGCCTCGGGCCCGCGGACGCGTAACAGTGCTTGCACCTCAGGTTGCAGGCCCAGGTGTAGTTCCAGACGACCAAGATAGGCGCCCCGGGCGTGAAGGGCTTCCTGACCCCAAACCTCGCTATGCCCTTCATGACGCTCGTTATGCCCCGGCGCCAGTGGGACATCTTCAGCGTTTCCCTGAGCTGATCCATGGTTATCTCGAGGTGCCTACAGCTCGTCGAGAGAGCCCATCTCACCAGCGGGGTGGCTATGTGCGAGCAGACGAAACAGGCGTTCTTCCTCACGCCGGATATGAGCTCGAGGGACGTCTCGAGGAAGCTCTTCCCGTCCTTAGGACACCTGTGGGTCAGGAGGCCCAGGAGGGCCCTGATGGGCCTCCTGTCCAAGAAGTTCTTGAGCATCTGGATGTTCACGCCTATATCTGTCTTGTTCTCCAAGCCCGCCACCTGCCCATAACGTGTAAACACGGTTAATAAGATTTCGCCGGACCCATATGCCGTAAGGGTTATATGGCTCACGGCCCCGCCAGCACCGGAGAAGCCCCGGTAGCTCAGCCTGGTTAGAGCACTGCCCTGGTAAGGCAGGGGTCCCGG
>CAYNQQ010000083.1:0-4657 GCA_964399385.1 uncultured Candidatus Bathyarchaeia archaeon
ACGGCTTTAGTTAGCCTCATGAACCGCTTCTGGACCTCGGGCGGGAGGGGGCCCGCGGCCGATACGCAGAACTTCAGGCTCGTGAGATCGTACTCCTCCACCCTCGGGTGGCTGATGAGCATTATGTAGAGCGTCGGGACCCCGCAGAGGAGGGTGGCCCTATACTTCTCGATAGCCTTAAGGACCTTCTCGGGCTCGAACCTCGGTATGAGAACCATGGCGCCGGCCCTGTTGATGGGACCGTTCATGCAGACCAGCATGCCGTAGCTGTGGAACAGGGGCATTACGCCCATGTGGACCTCTTTGGCCTCCTCCGCGTTCAGCCAGTAGGAGGCCTGGGTGGCGTTGGCCACCAGGTTGTAATGCGTGAGCATGACGCCCTTCGGCGTCCCCGTGGTCCCCGCGGTCTGGAGGATGCAGGCCACGTCCTCCTTCGGGTTTATCTCTACGGGCTTGGGCTCTGGCGGGTACTTCTTGATCAGGTCCTTGAGGAAGTAGATGCCGGGCCCGGGCTCCACTTTAGCGGTCGGTATCTTCCCGAGAAGGGAGCCCAGGATGGCCTTCACCCTCGGGAGGTAGTCCTTGAGGCTCGTTATCACCACGAACTCGAGGCTGGTCTTGTCCTTGACCTTCGCGACCTTCTCGTAAAATATGTCCAACGTTATGACGCCCTTCACCTCGGCATAGTTGAACCAGTACTCGAGCTCCCTCTCCGTGTAGAGGGGGTTCATGGGCATGGCTATGCCCCCGGCCCTTATGGTGGCGTAGTAGCCTATGACGAACTGGGGGCAGTTGGGCAACATGATGGCTACCCTATCGCCCTTCCTGACGCCTATGTCCTGGAGAGCTGTCGCCAGCCTATCGACAGCCTCATCGAGCTCCCGGTATTTTATCTTGAGGCCCTCGAAGATTATGGCCACGGCCTCCGGGTGCTTCTCAGCGGCCTGCTTCAGCATGGCGTCGAGCGGTATCTCAGGGTAATCTATATGGTGCGGCACCCATTCCGGGTAGAACTTGAGCCACGGCTTCTCCGACATAATCACGACCCGCTGCTTGTTATAGCCGCGAATCTCTCTTAAGCTTTTTGTGAACTCGCCGCCAGCTCTCCCGCGCGCTACTGCTCGCTATGCCGAGCTACCTGAAAGCAGAAAAAGAGTAATGGGCAAACGGCTTCAGAACTTGACCTTATCCTTGCCCTTCAGGCCGAGTATCCTCCTGGCATCGTCGGGAGATGCTATCTCACGCCAGCCCACTACCTCCTCTATTAGGTGGACCATCTTCTCCACGAGCTCCGCGTTGCTCTTCGCCGGGACCCCGCGCTTCAGGAAGAGGTTGTCCTCCATGCCCACCCTGACGTGGCCTCCCATGGCCGCCGCGGCCGTGCATATCGGGAACTCCCACCTGCCGGCCGCGAGGGCCGACCAGAGCCAGTTGTCAGGGCCGGGTGGCCCGAAGAGCCTCTCGGCCGTCTCCTTCATGTGCACGAGGTCCTCTATGGTGGCCCCTATGCCGCCGTACATGCCCAGGCAGAACTGTATCCACAGTGGCTTCTTTATGGTCCCCTCCCTGAGGAGGTGCCAGAGGTTGTAGAGGTGGCTCTCACAATAGCACTCGCACTCGGGCTTGGTGCCGTGCTCGTACATGGTCTTGACGAAGTACCTCAGGTCCTTGAAGGTGTTCTTGAAGACGAAGTCCTGGCTCATCTCGGCCATTGCCTTCTCCCAATCGTACTTCCAGACCTTGATGCGCTTCAGGATCTCGGGCGGGAGAGCGAAGTTCATGGAGCCCATGTTGAAGGAGCAGAGTTCGGGCTCGAACTCCGGGACCACCGCTATCCTCTCCTCGGTCGTCATGCCTATGCCCCCGCCCGTGGTCACGCAGATGACGACATCGCTCCGCTCCTTTATCCTCGTCAGTATCTCCCTGAAGATGTTGAGGTCGGAGGAGGGCATCCCGGTCTTCGGGTCCCTGGCGTGTATATGGACTATGGCGGCCCCGGCCTCGGCGGCCTTGACGGCCTCATCGGCTATCTGCTCGGGCGTGATGGGCAGGTAGGGGCTCATGGTCGGTGTGTGGACGGAGCCCGTGATAGCGCAGGTTATTATGACTTTCTCCCTGTAGGCCATAACCCGTCCCCGTTCTCAGGTGGATTTCCGAAAGCTATAAAAGGCTTGCGGCACGGGCGCTCTCGCGGAAGACTTATATCAACTTAGATGGGCTAAGAGGGACCGGGAGGCAGAGGACATGTCCACCGCGAAGGAACTCATAGACGAGCTGGTGAAGCGCTTCAAGCCGGAACAGGCTAAGGATTGGGACCGCATCATCAACTGGACCATAAGCGGCAGCGGGTGGCACATGATAATCAAGGACCAAAAGTGCGAGGTAAAGGAGGGCAAGCACGAATCGCCGAACCTCGAGGTTGAAACGGATATCGATACGTTATCCAAGGTCCTTAAGGGCGAGGTCGACGTGGTCTCTGTGTTCATGGCTGGCAAGCTGAAGGCCAAAGGCCCTATGTCTGACCTGATGAAGCTCAGGGAAGTATTCGGCTTCTGAGGCTCTCTGGGCCCAAGGGCTTTTTTGTCCTTTCGGTTCGCCGGGAGAGGAAAAACTTATAAATGTTTGGGCCCCGAGCCCAGCTGGCCATGTCGGCGAAGGGTCTGTACTTCGAGGATTATGAGGTAGGCCAGGAGATAGTGACGCCAGCCAGGACGGTCACGGAGGCCGATATAACGCTCTTCGCCGCCCTCACGGGCGATTGGAACCCCCTCCACACCGATGCCGAGTTCGCGAAGAAAACCATATTCAAGCAGCGTATAGCGCATGGCCTCCTCACGCTCTCCATAGCCTCCGGCCTGGTCGCGAGGACGGGCATACTCTACGGGACGGTGGTGGCCTTCTACGGTATAGACAAGCTCAGGTTCACGGCCCCGGTCTACATAGGGGATACCATAAAGGCCATCATAAAGGTCCTCGACAAGCAGGAGAAGGAGCTCGGGGGCCTCATAACGGCTGAGATGAGGGTCGTGAACCAGAGGGATGAGACGGTCCTATACTGCACCATGAAGATGCTCGTAAAGAGGAGGGGTGGCTGACTTGAACTTCGAACTCACCGAGGAGCAGAAGATGATAATTGAGGCCGCGAGGGACATAGCCAAGGACTTCCCGCCCGAGTACTGGCGTGAGAAAGACGAGAAACACGAGTTCGCCGAGGAGTTCTGGAAGGCCATTTCGGAAGCCGGTTTCACGGGCATAGTCATCCCGGAGGAGTACGGCGGGGGAGGGATGGGGGTCCAGGAGCTCCTCTTGGCCATGGAGACCCTGGCCGCCGAGGGCTGCGGGGCCGGGGGCGTCTGGTACCTCACCCTCACCGAGGTCTTCACGGCCCTCCCGATAGTCAGGTACGGGACGGAGGAGCAGAAGAAGAAGTACCTGCCCAAGCTTGCCAGGGGCGAGATAGAGGGCTGCATGGCCCTTACAGAGCCTAACGCCGGCTCGAACGCCTTCAGGATAGAGACGTTCGCGAGGAAAGAAGGAGACGAGTACGTGATAAACGGGAGCAAGATATTCATAAGCGGCGTGGATAGGGCCAAGCTCATGACCCTCGTGGCCAGGACCGTGCCCTTCGAGGAAGCCCCCAAGAAAGCGTACGGCATAACCATATTCCTCGTGGAACTCCCGAACAAGGCCATAGACTGGACCCCGATACCCAAGCACGGCATAAACTACTCGACCACCTGTGAGGTAGGCATATCCGACCTGAGGGTGGGGGAGGACGCCATATTAGGCCCCAAGGACTTCGGCTGGCTGGTGCTGCTCGACATCCTGAACCCGGAGAGGATGGTGGCTGCCATAGGGGCCGTGGGAGGAGGCATATGTGCCATAAGGAAGGCCGTGAAGTACGCCAAGGAGAGGAACCTCTTCGGCGAGCCCATAGGGGCCTACCAGTCCCTCCAGCACCCGCTCGCCGAGGCCTACGCCACGCTCCAGTGCGCGAGGATGCTCGCTTACAAGGCCGCCTGGCTCTACGACACGAAGCACAAGCCTCCGAAGAACCCGAAGGACCCCAACGAGGTCATGGCGGGCGTGAGGGCGCAGAAGGAGGTGGGCGATGCCGCCAACATGGCCAAGGTGGTGGCCGTAGAGGCCGCCATAAAGGCCACCTACTGGGCCATGCAGGTCTTCGGCGGGTATGGGTACGCGAAGGAGTACGATGTGGAGAGGTGGTGGAGGGAGGTCAACCTGCTGAGGATAGCCCCGATAACACAGCAGATGGCCTTGAACTACATAGCACAGCACATCCTCGGCCTACCCAGGGGCTACGGCTTCACGTGGGGGAAGAGGGAATAAAGGCCCATCCGGCACATATAGTTTTTGTCCTCTCCTCGCGAAAGTCTTTTAAGGAGAACATGCCATAGCCACAGCCCGGTGGTTCTGGTGAGCAGAGAGGAGACCAGGCTGGAGGCCATGGGCCGCGTCTTCGCCGAGACCTTCGCGAGATGGCTGCCCGATTCCTTCGTCTTCGTCCTCGTCCTGACCATAATAGCGGCCATCCTATCGGCCGTGGTGGTCCACGCGACCTTCTTGGACATCCTCGTGGATTGGTACTCGGGCTTCTGGTCGCCCGGCTTCCTGGCCTTCACCGTCCAGATGTGCC
>CAYNQQ010000084.1:0-4618 GCA_964399385.1 uncultured Candidatus Bathyarchaeia archaeon
ACGGCGTCAGGGAGGTCGTGAACAAGGCCCCGGAGGTCCTCGAGAAGATAAGGTACGTGGAGGAGAAGAAGCTCATGCAGAAGTTCCTCTACCACGTGGGCCACGACACCGGCCTGGCGGTTTACGGCGAGCGGGCCGTGAGGGAGTGTCTCAAGATGGGGGCCGTGGATGTCCTCCTCTTGTCCGAGGACCTCGATCTCGTGAGGGTAAGGGTGAAATGCAGCTCCTGCGGCCACGAGGAGAACAAGGTGATGAGGGCCAGGGAGGTCCAGAAGTTCAAGAACGGCCTGTCGGTGCTTAAGTGCCCGAAATGCGGTCAAACGGCCCTCAAGCTCGAGGAGGTGAAAGAGATCGTGGAGGACCTGGCCGAGATAGCAGAGCAGATGGGGACGAGGGTGGAGGTCATATCATCGGCTACCGAGGAGGGGCGCATGTTGAAGGAGACCTTCGGGGGCGTGGCCGGCATACTGCGCTTCGTCCCATCTGGCCGTCTAACCTGATGTTAAATAGGCGCCGAGAGCGTGGTTATGCCATGTTGGAGCCGCCATCCCCATCATGCCAGCCGCCGAGCCGCAAGCCTTATATTCATTCCTCTTAGAACGTCTCCCAGCCAGATGAGGAGGGACTGGATTGAATAATGCCGAGTTCGTGCTCACCGTGATCATCGCCATAACTAACGTCTACTTTCTCCTCGTCAGCACGAGATTGTACATAATTTGCTTTTACGCCAGGAAGTACGAGCGCAAGCTCGCGAGTTATAAGCCCAATAAGGAGCTCCTGGCCAGGAAGCCCTTCGTCTCCATAATGATACCCACCTACAACGAGAAGAACGTCATAGAGAGGCTCCTGAGGGCCTGCGTCAACCTGGATTACGAGAACTACGAGGTCGTGGTGGTAGATGATTCCACGGACGAGACGGTCCAGATACTCGAGAGGTGGGCCTCCCACCCGCGGGTCAAGGTCATCCACAGGCCCTCGAGGAAGGGGTGGAAGGGAGGGGCGCTCGACGAGGGCCTTAAGCACCTGGACCCGAGGAGCGAGTTCGTCCTCGTCTTCGACGCTGATTTCATACCCCCGAGGGACGTGATCCAGAGGCTGCTGGCCAGGTTCGTGGACGAGAAGGTAGCGGCCGTCCAGGGCTACCACTTGGCGAAGCTCAACTCCGATGAGAACTGGGTGACGAGGGCCTCGAGGACCCATATGTCTATTGGCTTCGCCGTGGATTACGCCGGGAGGTTCGCCATGAGCGGTGCCCCCCTCCTCTGCGGCTCAGTCATGATGATAAGGCGTAAGGTCCTCGAGGAACTCGGGGGCTTCGGCTCGAGCATAACGGAGGACTACGATTTATCGCTCAGGCTCTACGCCCGGGGCTACACCGTCTTCTACGATGGCTCGGTCAGGGCGCTCTGTGAGTGCCCGTCCACCCTCGGCCAACTCATGAGGCAGACGTGCAGGTGGGTGGAGGGCAGGATCAGGAACCTCAGGAGGAGGTTATCACTCGTGCTCAGGTCCAAGGAGCTCCCCCTGAGGAGGAAACTCGACCTGCTGTTAGACGGCCTGAACGGTTTCTCGCCCATCATGTTACTCGTCTCGCTCGTCGCCACCCTACTCTTCGTGGGCCTAAAGACCTCGTTCGACATGACAACCTTCGTCTTCGCCCTAAAGCTCATCCTGGGCCCGCTGATCATACCGGCCTTCCTCCCCATCTCGGTGAGGCCCGTCCAAGTGCCGGTCCTGGGCCTCAACTCGCCCGTGCTGGCCATCGCATACACCCTGTATGTGGTGATGTGCTTCCCGCTCGCGCAGTTCATGGCCCTCAAGCGGGAGGGCGAGGACAGGACGCTGAAATGGATAGCCTCCCTGATGATCGCCATGTGGCTTGCCTGCCCATTCTACGTGAAAGCCTGTCTTAAGGGCTTGTTCACAAACCGCTCCTACTTCTTCAGGACCTATAAGACAGGTAAGATAACGGTGCTGCTGGAGGAGTTCCAGGGCGTTGGTCCTCTTAAGGAGCCGGTCCTCGAGCCCTACGTCAAGGGCGGGTTCCCGATCGGTTTCACGCCCGGCAACATGATGAACTTCCTGACCTGGAACTGGATGTTCTGAGGCGCCCGCGCTCACATGGCGAACGTGAGGCCCGGATAGCCCTCCACCCCTACGCCCTCGCCCTCCCGGGGCAGGACCTCGAGGATCTCTATCTTGCAGGTCCCCTTGATATCGTCCTCGCACTCCTTTATCATGGATGCCCTCTCCTCCGAGCCCGCGAAGACCCTGACGAGCTCTATCCTCGCGTTCAGGGGCATTCTCCTGCGCGCCTTCTCCCGTCTTATCGCCCTTATGAGGGCCATGACCACGTCCCCCGCCCTCTCGGCCTCCTCGTCCGGGAAGCCCTCGGGGGGCTCGGGCCAGGGCGATATGTGGATGCTCTTGTGGCCCTCCCAGGACCTGAAGATCCTCTGGTAGATCTCCTCCGTCACGTGGGGGCAGATGGGGGCGAGGAGCCTTATTATGCTATAGAGGGCCGTGTAAAGCGTGTGCTGGGCCGCCTCCCTATCCCCGCCCTCGGGCCCGTAGAGCCTGTGCTTGACGGCCTCTATGTACTGGTCGCAGAAGACGTGCCAGGTGAAATCCCTTATGGCCGAGAGGGCTGTGTTGAAACGGCATTCCTCTAAGGCCCGGGTGGCCTCCTCTATGGTTCTCGCGAGCTTGCTCAACAGCCACTTATCCACGGTCCTCAAGACCGGCCTCGGCTTCCTCGGGTCATACCCGGCCAAGTTCAGGGCCGTGAACCTCGCGGCGTTCCAGAGCTTCCTTATGAAGCGCCAGCCGTGCCTCACCTCCTCCCACCTGAAGGGTATATCCGAGCCCGTTGCCCCGCCGGCTATGGCCCACCAGCGGGTCGCATCGGCCCCGAACTTCTCGAGCGGCTCCTCGGCCGGCACGTAATTGCCGTAGGACTTGTGCATCATCCTCCCGTCCGTGCCGAGCACCATGCCGTTTATGAGGCAGGCCCTGAAGGGGACCTCCCCGAAGAGGGCTATGTGCCTGACCATGAGGTAGTAGGCCCAGGTCCTGATTATGTCGTAGCCGGACGGGTGCAGATCGGCCGGGAACCTCCTGCGCCAATCGGGCTTATCCGGCCAGCCCGCGTGGACCGCGCATGTTATCGAGGAATCGAACCAGGTGTCGAGCACGTCCGTCTCCGGCCTGAACTCCGTGCAACCGCACTTAGGGCATTTGTCCAGCCTGGGCGGCTCCCTCCTCGGGTCAACAGGCAGCCAATCGGGCTCGGCCACTATGACGTGCCCGCAGCGGGCGCAATACCACACGGGTATGGGGGTGGCGAAGATCCTCTGCCTCGATATGACCCAATCCCAGTCGAGCGATTTAGCCCACTCGACTAACCTCCACTTCATGTGGTCGGGATACCACCTGACCTCCTCGAGGGCCTTCCTCACGACCTCGTCCGTGAGGGCCCTCGTCCTCATGAACCACTGCTCCCTGACCAATATCTCTATGGGCGTGTGGCAGCGCCAGCACGTCCCGACCTCATGGGTTATCTCCTCCTCGCGCTCCAGAAGGCCCATCTCCCTCAGGTCCCTCACTATGGCCTCGCGGGCCTCCTGGACGGTGAGGCCAGCATACCTGCCGGCCTGCCCCGTCATGCGGCCGTCCTCGCCTATGCAGGCTATCACGGGCAGCTTGTGCCTGGCTACGAAGCGCACGTCCTCCTTGTCGCCGTAGGTGCATATCATCACGACCCCTGTCCCGAACTCCGGGTCGACCATCTCGTCGGCGAAGATACGGACCCTACGGCCCACTATCGGGACCAGGAGCTCCTCGCCCACGTAGGCCCGGTAGCGCTCGTCCTCGGGGTGGACGGCCGCCGCCACGCAGGCCGGTATGAGCTCGGGCCTCGTGGTGGCTATGGTCAGGTGCTCGCCCGGGCGGTCGGCCAGCGGGAACCTAATGTAGTAGAGCTTGCCCTTCCTCGTCTCGTACTCGACCTCGGCATCAGCTATGGCCGTCCCGCACCTCGGGCACCAGTTGACCGGGTGCTTCCCCCTGTAGATGAGGCCCTTCTTGTAGAGCAGGACGAAGGAGAGCTGGGTCCTTCGCCAGTAATCGGGGTCCATGGTCTTGTACTCGAGGGACCAGTCTATGGAGTAGCCCAACCTCTTTATGGCCTTCTTCATGGCCTTTATGTTCTCCTCCACGAACTCCACGCACAAGCGCCTGAACTCCTCCGGCGGGACCTGGGTCTTCGTTATGCCGTGCCTCTCCTCCACCCTCACCTCCGTGGGCAGGCCATGACAGTCCCAGCCCTGCGGGAAGAGGACGTTGAAGCCCCTCATGCGCTTGTACCTCGCCACGACATCGAAGTAGGTCCAGTTGAGCACGTTCCCCATGTGGAAGTCGCCCGAGGGGTAGGGGGGCGGCGTGTCTATGGCGAAGACAGGCCTCTCCTCGTCCTCCCAATCAAATCTGTATATGCCCTCCTTCTCCCAGAACTCCTGCCACTTGGGCTCTATCTCCTTCGGATTGTAATCCTTGGGGAAGGGCTCGCCCATGGCCTACCACACGCCTCCCGCACGCTCTTAAGCCTGACCTCGGCCAA
>CAYNQQ010000085.1:0-4549 GCA_964399385.1 uncultured Candidatus Bathyarchaeia archaeon
AGCTCCCTGGCCCTCTCGACCTCGACGGGCAGCTCGATCCTCACGCCCTCACGGGAGAACTGCTCGAAGACCTTCTTTATCAGTTCCCCGGCCTTCGTCTTGCCCTCGAGGTGCCTCCTTATGGCGGTCTCGCTCAGGCCGACCTCATCGGCTATCTGCCTCACGGGCATGCCTGCCTTCTGCCTCGCCAGGGCTGCCGCGGCCGCCGCGAGGGAATCTATCCAGGTGAGGCGCTCCGTCGGGTCCCTGAGGGCCTCCATGACCTCAGGCCTGAACAGGGCCCCCACGAGGAGGGCTGCCTCCAGCTTCCTTATGTCCTCCCTACCGACCGGGGCGAGCGGGACCTCCGACATATCGCATCCCCCTGCCCGATAGGCTATCGGTGCTTAATAGCCTATCGGGCAGCCTCGTGGGCGAGCGGTATATACCTGACCGAGCACTCCTTGGCCGAGAGGATGCCGTGCATATCCCTTATCCTCTCCGAGGGGCCTATGACGACCGCCACCTCTATGCAGTAGCCCCTGGCGTGGAAGTGGTTGTAGCCTCTGACCACGTCCCTGAACTCCTCCAGGAGGTCGGCCATCTTGAAGCAGCCCGGGACGGTCACGACCACCATGAGGCCGAGGCACTCGTGAGGGACGAGGTGGTGTTTGTGCTCCTGGATGAAGGCCGTTATGGCCTGCCTCACCAGCTTGGACCTATCGAGGCTGAGGGCCTCGGCCAGGCGGTCCAGGTCGCGTGCTATGGGCTCGGGTATGGAGATGCCGAACCTCCTCTTCCTCACCGGCTTGCCCAAGCTCGCTCACCTCCTGGCCGCGAGGCAGGCGATGTAGGCCCCGAGCAGTATCAGGCCCACCACTCCCGCCGGGGATAGGTCGGCCAAGACAGATATATGTAGTCCCACTAAGGCCGCGGTTATGCTCACGGCCAGGCTGGTCAGGAGGACGGCCTCGGAGCTCCTCGAGACCCTCGTGGCTATGGCGGATGGGAGGAGGAGCAGGACGTGCTCGAGGACGAAGCCCACCACCTTGATCAGCGATACCGTGATGAGGCCGAGGAGGGTGAAGGCGAGCAGATCGTAAGCCCACGTCCTTATGCCCGATAGACGTGCGAACTCCCTATCGAGCCCTATGCAGATTTGCTCCTTGTAGGTTATCCTCACGGCCGCCGCCGTTATGCCCGCGACGGCCAGGGCGTAGATGGCCTCCGAGCGGCTCGCGAGGAGCGGGTCTCCCACCATTATGGCCCAGAGCTCGGCCTCCATCGGGAACCTCGTCAGGATATAGTAGATGGCTATGGCGCTCGCTGAGGCCGTGGCGGCCACGAAGATGGATGTGGCCACGTCCGGGTCCACGCCCCTGTGGATGAGGTAGCCGGCGGAGTAGATGAGGCCCAGGCCGATGAGGATGGCCCAGGCCCTCTCGCTCAGGAGGCCCAGGTAGCTCGCGAGGGGTAGGGCGAGGACTGCCGCCAGAAGGGCCGAGTGGGCCGAGGCCCCGGCCAAGAAGTAGAGGCGCCTCGCGGCCACTATGGAGCTCATCGTACCGTAGGCTATGGCGGCTGAGACCATGACGGCCACCCACACCGGGTTGAGGAAGAAGGCCGATAGGAACGTGAAGGCCGCCAGGCCAGCAACGAGGGCCCAGCGGACATCAGCCCCTCGCATGGAGCATCACCGCCGTGAGGGTGGTGGCCACGAGGAAGGTCGAGAGCAGCACCAGGATGAGGTCGGCAGCCCCAATCCCCTCCTGCTGCTCCGGGAGGTTCAGGCCCCTGGCCCTCTCGGCGAGGTCCGATAGCTTATCGAGGATGGGCCGTGCCTCGAGCGGGGAGGGCACGTAGAGGACCGGCACGCCGTATTCAGAGGCCATCTCCTCCAGCCTGCGGGAGGCGCTCGAGACCACAGGCTCGCACAGGACCACGAGGTCGACCTCGCCCTCCGACATGGCCTCCCTGAGGGAGAGCAGGTCCCCGGGCGTGGCCGGGGCACCGGGCTCCTTCACGACCAAGAACTCTATTTCCACGCCGAGCCAGGAGACCGCGTACTGGACCACAGGCATATCGGCTGCCGCCCTGGCCCCGAGCTCGGGTGCCCCGGAGAGCAGCTCGTCAACCGCCCTGAGCACCTCCGAGGCCTTCTCCCCGTATTCAGCCGCTCTCCCGGGCCTCCCGTCCGATAGGACCTCGGAGAGGTAGGCCATGAAGACGCGGTAATTATACGGGTCGTAAATGGGCATGTGGTAGTTCTCCTGCCCCGTGGATGGGTTCTTCAAGAGCCTGAGGCCGGGGATGGCCGGTATCTCCACGAGACGACCTCTTATCTCGCCGGCCTCCGCCAACTCTCTTATCTTGGCCTCAAAAGGCGCGTGGGCCGTCGAGATTATCACGTCCGCATCCTCGAGCAAACTCACGTCCTCGGGGGTGAGCTGGTACTCGTGCGGGTCCGCCCCCTGGGGCACTAAGGGAACCACTACGTCCCCCTCGCAGGCCAGGAGCTCCACATCGTATTTCAGGCAGGGAAAGGTAACGACTATAAGAAGGCCTTCCTGCTCTCTGCCGGCTTCCGCCGCTCGGGCTGGGGTTAGCTGCCCGAGGAGCACGATCATCAGGAGGACAGGTATGAAAGCCAGGCCTGCCTTCTCCAGCAATTCCATGGGATTTTGCTGTGCACGGTTATATTTAAGGCTTATATGATGCCGTGCACAGTAATAGGTGGACCATGAGGGTGAGGCTCGAGGTAGAAGATCTGGCGGCCGGCTATGGCGAGGAGCTCGTCATAGATGGCCTCAGCTTCTCCGTGGAGGGGCCGGGCCTCCTCCAGATCCTGGGCCCCAACGGCTCCGGGAAGACAACGCTCCTGAGGGCCCTCCTGGGCCTCCTGAGGCCCGTGAGAGGCCGCGTCCTCGTCAACGGGGAGGACATCACGGGCAGGCCGGAGGAGGCCAGCGCCTACGTAGGCTACGTGCCCCAGCACTTCGCCCCCGAGAGGCATTACCCGATAACCGTATGGGAGCTCATCACGAACTCCTACATGTTCCACAAGCGCAGGTGGCCGAGGCTCGATCTGGACGGGGGCTGCAGGGAGGCGGCCAGGAAGGCCCTCGAGGTCGTGGATCTTCCGCCCGATACCTGGCACAGGAGCCTGTGGGAGCTCTCGGGCGGTCAGAGGCAGAGGGCCCTCATAGCGAGGGCGCTGGTCCACGACCCCCCGATACTCATGATGGATGAGCCCTTATCGCCTGTGGACCCGGTGGGCCGTTACGAGCTGGCCGAGCACATAGGGAAGCTGGCCTCCTCCAAGCTCGTCCTCGTGACGAGCCACGACCCCACGCTCTTCCTGCCATATACCAAGGCCATACTGCTCCTAAACAGGTCCTTCTACATCATGGGGGAGCCGGACGAGGTCCTGACGCTCGATAACCTCACCAAGGTCTACGGGAGCTCCGCCATAGCCATCAAGGACCACGTCCACATCTGCGATTCCTGCCGCTGAGGCCCGCTCAGCTTATCTCCATGATTCCCCTCTGTATCCTGAGCACCTTCTCCGGGTAGACCACTATGCCCTTATCCGTTATGTCGAAGGGGTGCCTCCTCATGGAGTGTGCTGTCCCGCGCATCTTCCACACTATGAGGCTCCTGTAGAGCTGGCCGTTGTACTCGTCCAGATCGAGCCTTATTATGCCGTCGGCAGCGTGCTCGACGCCAGGGCCCCCGAAGCCGCGCTCCGTGACGCTCACCTGCGACACGAGTATGGAGGTGCAGCCCAGGCCGGACAAAACGCGCTTGAGCTGCATCACGGTCGAGCGGGCGACCACGGGCCTGGTGAGGTAAAGGCTCGTGACGCTGTCTATGACGACCCTCTCGGCCTTCAGGTCCCTCACGGCATCCCTGAGCACGTCCACGAGGGAGGCCACATCGCTCGGGTCCCTCACGACGTAGCGCTCCCTCTTGGCGTACTCGCCTATCCCGCCCGTGAAGGCATCTACTATGGCGAACCTGCCCTCCTCCTCGTAGGGCCTGACGTCCCAGCCGAACTGACCCATGTTGATTTTTATCTGGGCCGGGTGCTCCTCTAAGGCCACTAAAACGCCCGGCTCGCCGTTCTGGAGGCCGTAGTAGAGGAACTGCTGGCCGAAGATGGTCTTGCCCGTGCCCGGGCCACCCGACAGGAGCACGACGTTCCGCTTCGGTATCCCCCCGCCGAGTATCTCGTCCATGCCCGGTATGCCCGTCTTGACGCGCTCCATCCCGGCCACCCTTAGGGCCTTACGGGATGGGCCATATATCTCTACCCGTCATCTCGGGCCTCTCTGGCCCAGAGCTTCCTCAACAGCCCTGACGGCCTCATCAACCGTCCTGACGAACCTGAGCCTGACGAGGCGCCTGTGGTCCAGGTAGCCGTCCGGGAACATCTGCCTCAGCCTATCGGCCAGGAGGCCCGAGCCCTCAAGGACCACTATGGGCTTCCTCATGCTGTAGGCCATGGCGACTTCCACGAGCGTCCCGCAGCCCCCGGCCAGCACCACCACGACATCGCTCGAGGCCACCA
>CAYNQQ010000086.1:0-1955 GCA_964399385.1 uncultured Candidatus Bathyarchaeia archaeon
TGGCCAGGACGGCTATGGTGTAGGTGCCTATCTTGTTGAAGACGCCATCCCTCACTATCCTGTCAGCGCCCACCACGACGAGGTCCACCATGCCCTTGGACATGACGTAGCCCACCATGTTGTCCGTTATCAGTATGACGGGTATGCCGTCCTTGAGGAGCTCGTAGGCGGTCAGTCTCGCCCCCTGGAGGAGGGGCCTCGTCTCCGTGGCTATGACCCTTATGGACTTGCCCGCCTCCACGGCCGCTCTTATCACGCCGAGGGCCGTCCCGTAGCCGGCCGTCGCCAGGGCCCCGGCATTACAGTGCGTCATCACGGTCGCCCCATCAGGCACGAGCTTCTCGCCATGCATCCCTATGCGCCTGTTCATCTGGATATCCTCATCGGCTATCCTCACGGCCTCCTCTACGGCCAGGCGCCTCAGCTCGTCCACGCTGGCCCCCCGTTCCGCCGCCCTCCCGAGCGCCCCCAATACCCTGTTTATGGCCCAGAAGAGGTTGACGGCCGTCGGCCTCGTGAACCTGAGGAGTTCCGCCGCCTCCCTCACGTCCGCCAGGAGCCCATCGGGCGTCTCCGCGCCCGAGCCCAGGGCGGCCAGGGCGAGGCCGAAGGCGGCCACGACCCCTATGAGCGGGGCACCCCTCACCCTCATCTTCTTTATGGCCTCGGCTACCTCCTCCGGCCTCGAGAGCTCGAGCCAGACCTCTTCCCCCGGGAGCCTGGTCTGGTCTAATATGGCCAGCTTGTCCCCTCGCCACTCAAAGCTCCTCAACTCGCACCACGCTCAGGACGGCCTCAGGCTCCTGCGGGACGCCTGGCCCGGCTCCCTGAGCGTGACCAGCACCTCGACGGGACACCCGTCCGGTATGCTTATCTTGTCCTGCCAGTTCCCCACGCTTATCAGTATGAAGAGGCCCGAGAGCCTCGCCCCCACCTTGTCCACGAGCTCTATGAGGGCCCTCTGCGTCTCGCCCGTGCGTATGACATCATCCACTATGACTATCCAGTCCTTCTTGCTGAGCCAGTGCTTGGGGACGTAGAGGGTCTCCCTGTGGCCGGAGCCCCTTATCAGATCCACGGTCCAGAAGTCCGAGACCCCTACCTCCTTCTCCTTCTTGGCCACCACGAGGGGAACGCCCAGCTTGTCCGAGAGGGTCGTGGCGAGAGGCACGCCGTCCACGGCCACCGTGAGGACCTTGTTCACCCTCGTGCCCATGAGCTTCTCGTATATCCAGGTCGTCACGAACGTCCTGACGAGCGGGTCGTATATTATGGCGGTGTTATCGAAGAAGCCATTCCCATCGAATTTTATACGGTTTATGATCTCATTCCTTATATTCACGACCTTCTTCAGGACATGCCAGAGCTCGACGGCCCTCTCGTAGGAGGGCAGGACGTGCCCCAATATGTACCTGCTGAGGACGGTGGCCGGGAGACCGGTCAGCCTGGAGAGCTCGCTGTACTTGTACCGCGCCTTGAGGAGGCGCAGCACCTCCGTGACCTGTATTCTGAACCGCAGTTTCTCCAGGCGGGTCATGCTACCCCCGCGCATAGACCTACCCATTCAGCCGCACCCCCAGGACAGCCATATATACGAGGATATTTGGGTATATAATCATGCTTGTGGACAAGACCGATTAAAAGAAGGGCCTGCTGGCTGGGAGGTAGGGGAGGAACGCTAACGGCGTTTCAGAAGGCCGACCAGCACTTTATTTAAACGGCCGGGGGAGGCGCGTGAAAGTTATGCCCCACCCGGCATGGGATGAGCAAGGTTAATAAGAGCAGCCTCGCCCAGGAGCCCGGAAAGGGCCCGTGGCCCAGCCCGGATAGGGCGCCGGTCTGCGGAACCGGAGGTCCGGGGTTCAAATCCCCGCGGGCCCGCCACCACGCCTGCCTCAGGGCGGTGGAGGCAGCCCCTTGGGCTTTAATATCAGCCCCTTCTTCCACAGGACCAG
>CAYNQQ010000086.1:2055-4495 GCA_964399385.1 uncultured Candidatus Bathyarchaeia archaeon
CGCACGCTGCCGTGCCGGTTCTGGAGGAGGAAAAGAAGGGTTTAGCACGGCACCTGGGCCTCTGGGAGACGCTCAGCATCGGTGTGGGCAGCACGATAGGGGGCTCCATCTTCATCATCCTCGGTGATGCCGCCGGCCTCGCAGGCCCGGCCGTCGTGCTCGCCTTCGCCCTCGGGGCCCTGGCCACGCTCCTCATGGCCCTGAACTACAGCGAGCTGGCCGTCAGCCTCCCCGTCTCAGGAGGGGGCTACGTCTTCACGAGGGAGGCCGTTGGGGGCCTGGCGAGCTTCACGACCGGCTGGTTCCTCTGGATCGGGAACATGCTCTACGCGGCCATGAACGCCCTCGGCTTCGCCCTGATAGTATCGCTCTACGTGCCCTGGCTCGACCCCGTGCTGGTGGCTGAGGCCGTCCTGGCCCTCTTCTGCTACCTGAACGTGAGGGGCATCAGGGAGACGGGCCGGGTCCAGCTCTTTCTGACGGCCCTGCTCGTGGCCGGTCTCGTGGGCTTCTCCCTGGCCTCCCTGACCTCCTGGGACCCCAGCGCCCTGACGAGGCCGAGCTTCATGCCCAAGGGCATAAGGGGTGTTCTGGCGGCAACCGGCTTTGCCTTCGTGGCCTACTGGGGCTTCGAGAGCATAGCCACCGTGGGGGGCGAGGTCAGGGAGCCCGAGAAGGTGATACCGGCCGCCTGCCTCCTGGCCGTGCTGGCGAGCGGGGCCATCTACGTGCTCGTCTCCCTCGCCTCCATAGGGCTGGTGGGCTGGGAGCTCCTGGCCGAATCCGAGACACCCCTGGTCCTGGTGGGCCGGGCCCTCCTCGGGCCCGCCGGCGAGCTGCTGATGTCCCTCCTCGGGGCCATAGCCACCCTGACCAGCCTCAACGCAGCCCTCCTATCGGCGGCCCGAATATCCTACGCCCTGGCCCGGGACGGCCTCCTCCCTGGCGTCTTCGGGGTGGTCCACGAGAAGTTCAGGACGCCGCACAGGGCCGTTATGCTCTCGGCTTTCATATCCGGTCTCTTCGCCCTCTCCGGCCTGGTGTGGTTCCTCGCGGGGGCCGCGAGCTTCGGCTTCCTCATGGGCCTCCTGGCGGTGAACCTGAGCATAATCTTCCTGAGGAGGAAGCGGCGCTACCTGCCCAGGGAGTTCAAGGTGCCAGCTTACCCGCTCACGCCCATCCTGGCCGTGGCCATCTGCCTGTCCCTCCTGGCCTTCATGAGCCACATAGTGCTGGCCCTCGGGGTGGCCGTCGCCGTCATCGGGACCCTGGTCTTCCTCTTCGACCTCGCGACCCCGAGGACGAGGGAGAGCGCCATAGGGGGCTTCTCCTTCGCCTCCAGCCTTGCCGTCCTATTCCTGCTCTACCTCACGGACATAATCATCTGCCTACCCGCCCCCCGCGCCTCCCTAAAGACCCTGTTCTACGCGGGCGCCGCCGTCCAGATGGCGGCCTCCCTGATATGCGCGGTTCCGCTCGGCGAGATCTTCCTCCACGTGGCCAGGCCCCTCGGGGCGGTCGAGGAGCCGGGCGTCTCCATGCCCGGGAGGGCCGTAAGGGCTGTTAAGGCCGTGGAGGTGGCCATGGGCATCGCGCAGCTCGTCCTGGCGGGCCTGGCGGCCTTCTCCATCTACGGGGCCGTCGGGGGTTTCGTGGCCTTCCCCGGCATACCGGCCCTATACTACTGGCCAGGGACGGCCATCGCGTGCATAACCCTGGCCTTCTTCTCCCTCGCGAACACGGTATGCGGTTTCACGCTCATGAGGAGGAGGTACGTGCCCCCGATATCTTAGAGGCGCGGGACCTGGTGGACGAAGCCGGAGAGGATGAGCAGTATGCCCAGGAACACGGCGGCGGAGCCTATGAGGTCCTTAAGCTCGGGCGGGAGGGAGGCCCCCATGGCGCCCGTCAGGAGGACGAAGGCCCCGCTCGTCATCACGATAGCCCCTATCAGAATGAGGAAGCCCCCGAAGAAGGCCGAGAACCTCCTAAGGGCCCCCACGCTCCTGAGCCTATCGAGGAGGCTGCCCGCCCTCTTGATGAGCTCATCCATGGCCTCCTTTTCCCTCTCGAGCCTCTTGAGGAGCTCCCTGGCCGACCTGACGCGCTCATCGAGCTCCTGAGCCTGGGCCTCCTCCACCGCGTCCCTGAGCCTCCTCGCCTCGGCGTCAACAGCATCCCTCACGTCGAGGGCGAACTTCATCTTGGTCGCGAGCCTCCTGAGTTCCTCATCGGGGCGCTGTTCCTTGCCCATGATCCTCCGGACGGGAAGGCCGGGGCATAAAAGCCTTGCTCAGGAGGATAGAGGGCCTTAGCCTGGGACCTGCCGTGGGGTTCATGTTGGCCGAACAGGCCAGGCATTTAAAGAAGCTGTTGCCGTAATGAGGTTAGGTGGCCGCCATGAGCAGCATGAGAGAGCTCTTGATAGAGCTCCTCGGGG
>CAYNQQ010000087.1:0-4495 GCA_964399385.1 uncultured Candidatus Bathyarchaeia archaeon
CGGCCGACGGCCCCTTCCAGTACGGCCTCCACGAGCTCACGGGCAACAAGTGGATAAACCACGATGTCGAGACGGAGACCAGCTCGGGCATAGTGCCCTACCGCTACAGGCGCAAGAGCCTCGTGAACGCCATCCAGTGGGCCATAGGGCTCGAGCTGGCCCTCCTCGTGAAGGACCCGTGGAGGGGTGCCTTCATAACGACAGACCACCCGAACGGGGCCCCCTTCACGACCTACCCGCGCATAATAGAGTGGCTGATGAGCACCAAGGCCCGCGAGAAAACGCTCAAGCGGGTGAACAAGAGGGCCATAAGGCGAATGGTGCTCCCGAGCATAGATCGCGAGATGACGTTCTACGAGATAGCCATACTATCCAGGGCGGGGCCGGCCAGGGCCCTCGGCCTTGAGGAGAAAGGGCACCTCGGGGTGGGGGCCGACGCGGACGTGGCCATATACGCCCTGAACCCGGACGAGGTTGACCCGAGCAGAGACCACAAGGCCGTTAGGAGGGCTTTCGAGAGAGCGGCCTGGACCATAAAGGAGGGCGTGGTGGTGGTCAGAGATGGCCGCGTGATCGCGTCCCCGAGGGGGCGCACCTTCTGGGTCCACGTGGAACTCCCCGAGTGGGCCGAGGAAGCCATAAGGTCGATAGGGGATGCCTGGACGGACCGCTACACAGTGAGCTTCGAGAACTACCCGATACCCGAGGATTACCTGGCCAGGCCGCACAAGATAACCAGGAAGGCAAGGCTGGGGTAATCTTAAATAAATTCGGCCCGCCCTCTGGATAGGGGTTGAGATGGCTGTCCTCTTCGTCTCGGTCGGGAGCGGGGGCCAGAGGATAATAACCGAGGCCTACGCCTCCTTCGACAGCCTCAGGGCCGGTAATTACTTCTTGTGCGTGAACACCTCGGCCAGCGACCACGATAGGATGATGGAGAGGTTCAGGCAGGCCAACGTCAAGCCGGCGAACAACATATCTACGCTCGTCATAGGCGAGGGCTTCGGGGCCGGCAAGGACCCCGAGCTCGGCCTCAAGATATACATGAGCGAGAAGGACAAGGTACTCAAGACCCTCAAGGAACTACACGAGAGGCTGAGGTTCAAGATAGCCTTCGTGCTCGGCAGCCTCGGGGGAGGCTGCGGCTCCTTAGTGCTACCGGAGCTGGCGAGGGACATAAAGAACAGCCTCAGGCTACGTATCATACCCATGGTGACCCTCCCCTTCAGGCGTGAGGGCGACCTTCTGGTGGGGAACGCCCTGATGGGCCTGAGGAAGCTCTCAGAGTACGGTTTCAACCCCCTCGTCTACGATAACGAGAAGACCCTCGAGTACGCGAGGACGGTCAACGAGGCCGTGAGGATGGCCAACAGGAGCTTCTCAATACTGATATCGAGCCTGATAGATGTGGTCGAGTACAAGGATTTCGCCGTCCCCCCGGTGGACATAATAGATGTGACGAGGATAATAACGCCCCAGTGTGGTGCCTTCAGCACGGTCTTCTACGATAACGCGAAGGATTTCGCCGAGAGGTGGAAGAAGGAGCTCGAGAGGAACCTCAGCATACGGTCGAAGATACTCACGGTGGGTAAGGCCTTCGTCCTCTGCAAGGCCAGGCACTTCCCCCAGAAGGTGGCGGAGGAGGTCATGGGCTTCCTGCGCTCCAAGTTCAAGGTGACAGAGATCATCCCCACCGTCATGGAGGGCGAGTTCGTGGGCTACACCATAACGGCCATGATCTGGGGCTTCGGCATAGACGACATAAGGCCGAGGCTCCAGGCCAGGGGATAGCCTTTTTTACGCCCGGGCAGGCCAGGCGGCGGTGCTGGGCTTGGGGGCAGAGGTAAGGCTCAAGCCCAAGAAAGCCCTCAGGGTCCCCGTCTACGCACCCTGCATAAGGCCTGATGACTTCTCCGGCCTCTCGGAGGAGGAAATAGGCTCCCTCGAGGTTCTGAAGGGCAACAGGAAGGTAAGGCTCTCGGAGCTCTTCAAGATCGAGGGCGATGCCTCCTGCGGGCCCGAGGAGCTGACCATAAGGCTCGTTGGGGACTTCAGCAAGGTCAGGCAGGTGGGCTTCGAGATGACGGCCGGTAAGATAGTGGTCGAGGGCGACCTCGGCCTCCTGGCCGGGGAGCACATGAGGGGAGGCACCATAGAGGTGGGCGGGGACGCTGGCTCCTGGCTGGGCTCGAGGATGAGGGGAGGCACCATAATCGTCCATGGCTCGGCAGGCGATTACGTGGGCTCCTCCTACCGCGGGGCCAGGGACGGCATGAGGGGAGGCACCATAATCATAGAGGGCGGTGCTGGCTCGGAACTCGGCAACCACATGAGGGGCGGAACCATAGAGGTCAGGGGGTCAGTGGGCCTCTTCCCGGGCATACACCTCCACGACGGCTCCATACTGGTCAGGGGCGATTGCGAGGGCTGGCCCGGGGCCTTCATGACCGGGGGCAAGCTGATAATATGCGGGCGCGTCCCCTCAGTCCTGCCCGGCTTCAGCATACTGAGGATATCGAAGAGCGTGAAGTTCGGGGGCGAGAGGCTCAGCGGGCCATTCTACACCTTCGTGGGCGACCTCACGGAGGGAGGGGATGGGAGGCTCCACGTCTCGAAGGAGCGCAATCCCCATCTCTCCCACTATGAGAGGTATTTGTGAGAAGGCTTTTTCATGGCCCTGGGAAACGCTTAAGTGCTCTCCAGGCATGCTGATGGGGAGGCAAGGAGGCCATGTCGATAGCGCCTTACCTGGCATCTCCCATGCCGGTCGTGAGGCGCATGCTCATGTTGGCCGAGGTAAAGCCTGGCGAGATCGTATATGACCTCGGTTGTGGGGACGGTAGGATAGTGATAACGGCCGCGAAAGAGTTCGGGGCCTACGGCGTGGGCATAGAGATAAGGAGGGACCTGGCCTTAAAAGCCATGAAGGCCGTGGAGGAGGCAGGCCTCACGGACAGGGTGAAGATAATAAACGCCAACTTCTTCGACATCGATATAAGCGAGGCCGATGTGGTGACGCTCTACCTCACCACGACTGCGAACATGAAGATAAAGCCCAAGCTCGAGAGGGAGCTCAAGCCCGGGGCCAGGGTGGTCTCGCACGAGTATGAGATACCTGGCTGGACACCCGTCCTGATAGATGAGTTCGTGGAGGACTCGAGGTACAGGCTTCTGACCCACAAAATATGGTTGTACAGGCGTTAGGAGGCCAAAAATCACTCTTCCTCTTCTTTGGGAGGCCACTTCTCCGTCAGGAACTTCGGTATGGCGGACGAGTCCTTTGGACCCACCAGCACCTTCCAGCCTGAGAGCTCCTCGAGCTCCCCGCTGAGCCTGGCGGCCAGGCCGGGTATTATCACGTACCTGTGCTTAACCTTCTCCTCGAGGCCAGACTCCTTTATGGAATCGGCTATCAGCTCTGCCGTGAGCTTGCGGCCGGCGACGGCGGACTGGACGCTGAGGCCCTCGGTATCGACGACCAGGAGGTAGCAATCCACCTTAGCAGCCTTTATGTCGTTCTCCACCGTGAAGTAGGTCAGGGCATAATTGGTCGTGACGAGCACGGGCGACATCTCGTCGGGCTGGCCTATGACCCTTAGGCCGGCCTCGACGGCCACGGGCTTCCTCGGGTCCGTGTACAGGTTCTCGCGCCAGACGAGCAGGGGCAGGTGGACCCAGCCCTCGAGGCTGTGCATTATGAGGAGGTCCGCGAACCTCGTCATGAGTATGGTGGCCATGCAGGCCTCGCGCCAGGCCTTGAGCTCTGGCGGGCCCTCCTCCAGCCAGGCCACGGCCGGCACGCCTATCAGCGGGTAGCCGAGCAGGTCATCCCCGAGCTTGGTGGCGGCCCGCCTTATCATGGTGAAGTTGTTCACGGTATCCGAGAAGCCCTCGCCGGGGAAGGTGCCCGGGTCGAGGGCCAGGTCCTCGACGCCGTAGGCCCTCAGGGTCTTGACGAGCGATTTCAGAAGGGCTATGTCCCCCGGGGCGAAGACGGCCAGGGGGCACTTGTAGCCCAGCGCCAGCTCGGCCATCTCACGCCAGTTGTCCTTCGTGGCCGCGTAGAGGAGCGGCTTCCTATCCACCACCTTCACGAGGGCCTGCTCCATGGTCTCGGGGTCGAGGCAGCACAGCACGAGGGGCTTGTCCGTCAGCTTGGCCACGGCCTCGACGGCCTCCGAGAACTTAGCGGCATCACCCGATACACACCTAACGGCCACGGCATCGAGGCGCAACGTGCGCCCTATGTACTCGTACGCCAGCTCATCCATCTTCTTCAGCCTGGCCTCAACCTCCTCCACGCCCATGGTATCCTCTATGTCTATGGCTATCACGGTCGGGTTGTGGTAGGTGAGTTCGTGCCTGTACATGACGTACTTGCCGCCTATCTTGACGGCTCTATCGCCGGAGCCGAAGACGACCTCCCTCACGGCTGGCCTCAGCATCTCCCAGAGCTTCTCGTAGGCCTCCTTGTACTCGGGCTTCAGGAGCTCCG
>CAYNQQ010000088.1:0-4445 GCA_964399385.1 uncultured Candidatus Bathyarchaeia archaeon
CAGTGCGGGCAGACAGGGCTCGTGGAGTAATTGGCAGGCTCATCGCACACCGGGCACTTGTAGACGGGCGCATCCGCGTACCCGAGCTTTATGGTTATGCCTCTCCTCAGCTCCTCGCTGTGCCTCGCGGCCCAGACGCCCGTTATGGCCTCAACTATGGTGGTCTTCCCGTGGTCCACGTGCCCTATCATGCCTATGTTGACTTCCGGCTGCCTGGGGAGCTGGACGCCCATCACGGCAGGGGGCACCAGGGACGGTATAAGCCCTATGCGGACGGGAGGGCATAAATAGCCCGGGCCGCACCTGCCGTGAGGAGAGGTCTTGAGGAGGCTCGGGCGCCTCAGGAAGGCCAGGCTGTCCAAGCTGGTCCGGCTGGTGAGGCTTGAGACATACGAGAGGCTGAGGGCTCATGGGCGTGAGGGTCAGGGTCGTGATAAGAGCTCTTAGGGGGCGGAGCCCGGGGGCTCAGGTCGAGACCTCGGCTCTCGTCAACACGGGCTACGAGACCGAGGAGCCGGAGGTCCTCCTGCCGAGGGCCCTGGCCGAGCACTTAGGGCTCCCCACAAGGGCCCCCGAGGCCAGCAGGGCCTATTACGAGGCCCCGATAGGCTTGTTCTCCATGTCCTTCGTAGAGGATGCGGTCGAGGTGGAATTAGCAGGTCTCGGCGCCAGGCTGACGGCCAACGTAGCCGTCTCCGACCACGAGAGGGAGGTCCTTCTGTCCGACAGGACGGTCGAGGGGCTCGGGATAATAATATTGAGGCCGGGCGAGGGCCTCTGGAAGCACGTATCTGATGGAGAAGGCGTCGTGAGGCGTTCGTCCAGGCCGGAGTTCTGGTGAACCTGGCCTAAGGCACCCTGCCCGAGGCGATCTTGAGGGCCATGGGCTCCTTGCCCATGAGTTCCGCGACCGTAAGGACCTTCTTGCCGATCTCCCGGGCCACCTCGTAGACCCGCCCTATCCTCCGGGCATACCTCACGTCCCTCAGGAGGTGGTGGTCCAGGATTATCGGGTCCGCCCTGACGGCCCTTATTATGCGGCAGATGTTCTCAACGGCCCTGCCAAGGTTCACCCTATTGAGCATGTAGCCTAAGAGGTAGGTGGGCGGGCCATCTAAGATCAGGATGTCCGGGTCCTCGGATATAATCCACTCGGCGTAATCCTCTATCACCGGGCCCTGCAGGTCGGAGCTGTAGAGGAGCTTAGCGCCCTTCCTCTCCACCACGACGGAGAAGACCCAGCCCACCCTATCGTATTCAACGCCGTGGAAGAAGGGGCCCGGGAACCTGACGGCCGTATGGCCTACCTCGTCCTCAAGGCCGTCCGCGAAGACCACCCTCGTCCTTCCGAGCTCCAGCTCGGGTATCCAGGGTCTCCTGGCCCAGAGCCCCCTGGCCAGCCTCAGGAACCAGGAGCGGCCTTTCTCGAGGAGCTCCTCCCTCCTCCCCTGGTAATCGCCGAAATCCCTCCGGAGGGCCAGCCTCAGCCTTCCCACGGGGTCCTCGAACGACCTCCTGGCGGGAGGGACGAGTAGCTCCTCGAGGTCAAGATGGCCTATCTCCCGGCAGAGCTCGGAGTAGAAATCCCTGGCCCTCTGCCACTGTGATTTATTTATGTAGGAATTCGGGTTCTTGGCCCACACGAGCTTGCCCTCGTAAACCGATCTCGCCTCGGGTCCCTGCCCGAGCCTGGTATAGTGGTCGTGGTGGTAGTGCGTTATCACCACGGCATCCGCTTTGGAGGAGGCCCTCCATATGGTCCTGAGGGCCTTCTGCTTCAGCTCCTCCTTGACCTCGCCCGGGAGGGGGAAGCTCGGCTGCATGGCGGCTGCCCCCGGGTCTATCAGTATGGAGAGGTCCGGCGTCCTGACCAGGACCGAGCTGCTCTTGGCGCCCAGGCTATCGGACCAGAGGGGCCTTACCTCTATATCGCCAGCCCTGAGCACCGCCAAGTCTCTGTTGGATACCTTGCCTGTGGGTAAGTATTAAAAAGCCCTTGCACGGAATTCGACTGGCATGGGCAGGTTAGAACGCATCTGCATCTCCATACCCTCGGACCTCCTGGCCGAGTTCGATAAGGCTATCTTGGAGATAGGTTACCCGAACAGGTCAAAGGCCGTCCAGGACGCCATGAGGAGTTTCCTATCGGATTACAAGGCCACCAAGGTCCTCTCGGGCGAGGCCTATGGTGCCATAGTGATGCTCTACGCCCACAGGAAGCCGGGTCTCGTCCAGAGGCTGCTTGAGGTCCAGCACGAGCACGAGGACCTGATAGCAGCCACCATGCATGTCCATATCACGGAGGAGGAATGCCTGGAGGTCCTGGCCGTGAAAGGCGATGTAGGTAGGATAAGGGAGCTGGCCGAGGCCCTGAGGACCGAGAAGGGGGTCAAGGCCCTCAAGCTCATAGTCCTCTGAGGGCCCTCCTCACCCAGAGGACCGAGGTGCCCACGACGGCCAGGAGGGAGAGCGATACTATCAGCACTGCCTCGAGCAGCTCCAATCCGAGGAAGAGGATTGTGGAGGTCCCGAGGGCCTCAAGAGCGCTCCCGAGCAGGATGGAGCCGGAGGCCGTCCCCACGTTCCCCACGGCGTTCACGAGGCCCAGGGCCAGCCCCCTCTCCCTCTGGTAGGTCATGGCGAGCTTCCTGACCAGGGGGACGAGGCTCAGGGTCCCGATGACCAGGAGGATGTAGCCCGCCACGGAGGGGGCCGGATACCTAAGGGGGAACATCAGGGCCCCAGCCGAGGCCAGGCCCACGGCCAGCGATAGAGCTGGCCCATCGCCCTTCTTGTCCGCGAGCCACGACACAGGCATACTGGCCGCCAGGCCTATGAGGGCCGCTGAGCCCACGAGGGCGCTGGCCAAGGAGGGCCCCATACCCACGACCTCGCTAAGGTAGATGTAGATGACATCCCCCATGAGCAGGGAGTTCAGGGCCCTGCTCCCGAAGACCATGAGGCAGGTCCAGGCGAGGAGGTGCCCGCTCGCCCCGGCGCCCGAAGAGCTCCGGCTGAGCTGGCCCGGCCTGGGCCTGGGGTTGGCCCGGCCCCCGGGGCCCGCGAGGAAAAGCGAAGCTATCGCGGTAAGGGCGAACATGATGGCCGAGATGGACATCACGTCCTCCATGGGGGCCGATGCCATGGCCGAGAAGACCAGATTGCCGGCGAGGGAGCCGAAGGAGCCCGAGAGGAAATAAGCCGAGTATGCCCTGCCTCTCGCCTCTGCCTCTACGCTCGAGCCGAGGACGAACTGGACGGAAACCCAGGCGAGGCCGTTCAGGATGCCCTGGAGGGCCCTCAGGAGCATAACATGGGCCCAGGAGGAGGCCAGGACGTAGAGGAAGACGATGGCCGAGTGGATGAGGAAGCACGAGGAGATCAGGAGGTGGAGCCCGCGGGCTCTGTCGGCGATTTTCCCGGCTACCACGGCAGATATGGCCCTCGCCGTGAAGAAGGAGGATGTCAGAAGGCCCAGCTCGAGCATGGTGCCCTTGAGGACGTTCCTCGTGTAGAAGGCGACGGCTGGAATGCTTATCCTGAAGGCCACGGTGCCCAGGAAGGCCGCCGCGAAGGCCGCTATCAAAATGCGCTTCTGGCCCAAGGCCCTATCTGAAGGAAGGCCTCATGGAGAGCCTCATGGGGAGGTAATGGGGCCTCCTGGGCTTCCCCTCAAGCTCCTCGAGCACGGTGCGCTTTAGCTCCTCTACCGTCATCTCCACATTATAAGGCATGCCCGGCCTCGATTTGGCCCTCACGGTCACGGCCACCGTCCTGTTGGCCACCTCCCTGTCCCCCACGACGGCCACGTAGGGCACCCACTCCATGCCAGCCGCGCGCACCTTCCAATCCATGGAGCGTCTCCTGTCATCCACATCGGCCCTTATGCCCGCTCTCACGAGTTCCCCGGCCACCTCCATGGCGTAATCGAGGTGCCTATCGGCGATGGGTATGAGCCTGACCTGGGTGGGCGAGAGCCAGGTGGGTATCATGGCCAGGCCCCCGGACTTCATCATCTTGGCCGCCTCCTCGAGGACAGCGCACATGAGGCGTTCTATGCTGCCGGGGCTCGAGTGGACTATGACGCAGCCCTTCTCGGAGCCATCCACGTCCACATAGGTTATGCCGTACCTCTCGCTGTCCTCGACATCTATCTGGACGGTCGAGAGCTGGAAGTTCTTGCCCGCCGAATCCACGTACTGGAACTCGTTCTTAAGGGCCCAGTAGTGCTTCCTCTCGGGGAGGAGCTGGACGAGGGTGGGCTTGCCCAGCTCAACGGCCGTCTTCACCAGGAAATCCCTGTTCTCCTCGTAGAAGGCCTCTTCGGCCCTGTACGCGTGGACGAAATCGAGGCCGAGGCCCCTCAGGAGCTCCGCGTACTTGAGCGCCAGGAGCCTGAACTCCTCGAGGGCCTGCCCCACGTCCCTGCAGAAGCAGTGGAGGTC
>CAYNQQ010000089.1:0-4413 GCA_964399385.1 uncultured Candidatus Bathyarchaeia archaeon
CTATAGCCCCTGCGCTCGGCTATCGACACGAGCTTCTTAAAGGCTTCCTCGGGCCCGTAGAAGGACCCCCTGGCCATGACGTGGCTCGCGGCCCTCCAGGACCAGCAGAAACCGCACCTGAGGTTGCAGCCCACCACATCGCCCGTCGAGATGCCCCCGTACCAGCGCCCTCCCCTGAAGCGGTAGTAGCGTCTCTCCTCACGGCCACCGGGCCCCTCCCTCACGACCCTGGCCTTGACGGCCTCAGCGAGCTCCAGGGGGTCGTAGCCGGGCTCCAGCGGCGTGGTGTTCACCTCCTCATTATGCCGGCCGGGTCCTCTCCCCTGCTCAGGTAGAGGGAGCCGTACATGAAGCAGGCCGTCTGGAACCAGCCGGCCATGTGCCCGAGCTCCCGCATCAGTATGGCCGTGAGGCACCTATCGACCTGCGGGCACCTGGCCGGGCCCGACCAGCAATCGTAGGCCATGCACAACTCCTTCCTCGGCGGCCTCACGTCCTCGCCCACCAGGCCCAGGGCCCTCGATATGACCAGGAGGTGCCTGTCGGCCGGGGCGAACCTCGTCAGGGCGAGGCAGAAGAGGGCGAAGGCATGGACGGATTTAGGCCCCACGTGGGGGAGGGCGAGAAGGACCTTTTTCACGAACGAGAAAACCCCTTCCGAGCCGAGGAGCTCCTGGCCGGGCGTAAGTGAGCCGAGGGCCTCGTCGAGCTGGGGTTTTATCTCCCAGAGCTGGGCCAGCTGGTAGCTCGAGCCGAAGCGCCTCGGGTCGAGAGAGGCCAGCCTTTCCTCGTCCCCGGCCTCGGCCAGCATGGCCCTCATCCACCTCACCGTGTTGACGTGGTAATCCGTGTTCCTGGAGAGGAATATGGAGTAAAACATGGCCCTCGGGTCCCAGGGGTCAACCGCTATCCCGAGACCCGGGAAGGCCTGCCAGAGCTCGTAGATGTAGGCTGCCTTCTTCCTCTTCAGCCTCCCGGCGTTCTCCAGCGGGTCGAACCAGGCCCCGCTCATGTAGAAGGCCTCCTCGAAGGAGCAGCCCCTGTACCTCACCATGCCCACGTAGCCCTCGAGCCTCATCCCGGCCCTGTGGCCGTAGGTCTTCACGAAGACATCACGCCCCCTGGCCTCAAACATGGGCAGGGAGAAGCTCGCCTCAAGGGAGAGCCTCAGGTCGAAATCCTCCCATGCCTCTATCAGGCCCGAACCCATCATGGAGAAGGTTACCGGGAAATGTTTATAATGTCTTCGCGGGGATAATAGGGAGGGGTGAGGGGCCCGTAGCTCAGCCAGGAAGAGCGCCGGACGTGGGCGGGCCGGGATGCCTCCCGCTATTTTCTCAGGACCCCCCTCCCGGTCCGCCCACGGGCGAGGCTTTTAACCCGGCGGTCCCGGGTTCAAATCCCGGCGGGCCCGCCACCCCCAAGCCCTATAATCTCGGGCCGAGGCACGTCCAGGTGGCCGTTCAGCCCTCCCCGAAGGCCGCCACGAGCTCTGCCTTCTCCCTCAGGAAGGTCTTTATGCCCAGCCCAGGTCCATCTGGCATCACCCTCCGGCCCTCCCTGACCTCGCAGCCTCCCGTCGCGATGTCCTCGGCCAGCAGGAGATCGGAATCGAGGTCGGCATACCCTACGGCCCTCAAGGCCGCGGCGAGGTGGGCCCCGGCCGTTATGGCTATTCTGCCCTCTCCCCCGCAGCCCACCATAAGGCCCACGCCGGCTGCCTCAGCCACGTGGGCTATCCTTAGGGCCTCGGAGAGACCCCCGCACTTCATCAGCTTTATGTTTATCAGATCCACGGCCCCCATGCTCACGGCCCTGAGGGCGTCCTCGGGCCCGAGGACAGCCTCATCCGCCATTATAGGGACGGGGCTCTCCCTCCTGACCTCGGCCAGGCCCCTCAGGTCCCAGGCCGGGATCGGCTGCTCGATGAAGGCCACGTCCAGCCTCGAGAGAGCCCTCGCGGCCTCCTTGGCCTCCCTGACGGACCAGGCCTGGTTGGCGTCCACTCTTATCTCGATGCCATCGCCCACCGCATCCCTCACGGCCCTGACCCGTTCTACGTCCTCCTTGAGGCCCGTCCCGACCTTGACCTTTATGGCCCTGAAGCCCATCTCGACGGCCCTGAGGGCATCGGAGGCCATCTCTGACGGCTCTTTGATGCTGATCGTTATGTCCGTGATGACCTCGTCCCTGTAGCCCCCGAGGAGCCTGTAGAGGGGCCTGCCGGCCACCTTCCCCATTATATCGTGTAATGCCATGTCTATGGCCGCCCTCGCCGCCGGGCAGCCGGGGGCCAGCTCGAGCATCAGCTCCCTGACGGCCTCGATCCTGAGGGGGCAGGCACCCACCAGGGCCTTACCCATGGCCCTCAGGGCCCTAAGGGCATCCCTGAAGGTCTCGCCCGTCACCCTCGGGAGAGGAGAGCATTCGCCAAGGCCGCTCGGCCCGAAATCAGTCTCGAGCTCGACCACGAGGTTCCTGGAGAAGTAGCTGGTTCCGAGGGCCGTCCTGAAGGGCTCTGTGTAGGGCAGCCTCACCGACCATATCCTCACGGCCCTTATGCCCAGGCCCACCACCCGGGCTTAGGGCATGGGAAAGGTATTTTTGTGCGAGGGTATTAGCCCACACCGGGCGAGACTGTGCCGAAAAAGGCCATAATATTGGGTGCGGCCGGCAGGGATTTCCATGTGTTTAACATGAAGCTGAAGGATGACCCGGACTACGAGGTAGTGGCCTTCCTCGCCACCCAGCTCCCGGAGATAGGGGGCCGCACCTACCCGGCCAGCCTGGCGGGCCCAAGGTACCCCAACGGCATAAGGATATACGATAGGGCCTCCAAGAGCCTGGCCCAGCTGGCGAGGGAGCTCGGGGCCGACGAGGTCATCCTGGCCTACAGCGATCTCGAGAACGACGATGTGATAAGAGAGGCCTACGAGGCCTTCAGGGCGGGCCTCGATTTCAAGCTCGTGAACCCGCTCGACACCATGCTCGAGGCCAGGAAGCCCGTCATATCCGTCTGCGCCGTGAGGACGGGGGCCGGGAAGAGTTCCGTCGTGAGGAGGGTCGCCAGGATACTGCTCGAGAAGGGCCTCAGGCCCGTGGACGTGAGGCACCCCATGCCCTACGGCGATCTTGAGGCCCAGGCCTGCCAGGTCTTCAGGAGCCTGGAGGATGTGGATGCCCGGCGGTGCACCATAGAGGAGCGGGAGGAGTTCGAGCCCATGGTAAGGATGGGGGTCCCGGTCCTGGCGGGCGTCGATTACGAGCAGGTCCTGAGGGCCGCCGAGGAGGAGGGCGATATCATAATATGGGATGGGGGCAACAACGACCTGCCCTTCATCAAGCCGGACCTCCACATAGTGGTGGCCGACCCGCTCAGGCCGGGGGCCGAGCTCAGGGCCTTCCCCGGCGTCCTGAACGCCATGATGGCCGATGTGCTCGTCATAAACAAGGTCAACATGGTGGATAGGAAGGCCGTCGAGGCCGTGAGGGAGAACTTGAGGAGGCTGAACAAGGAGGCCCTCATAATAGAGGCCGAGTCCGTGGTGGAGGTCGATAGGCCGGAGCTCGTGAGGGGCAAGAGAGTCCTCGTCGTGGAGGACGGGCCCTCCGTCACCCACGGCCACCTCGGCTACGGGGCTGGCTACGCGGCCGCGAGGAAGTACGGGGCAGCCGAGATAGTGGACCCGAGGCCCTACGCCGTGGGGATAATAAAGGAGGCCTATGAGGAATACCCCCACATGAGGGAGGTAGTGCCCACCATAGGCTACCGGGAGGGGCAGGTGAGGGATCTCGAGACCACCATAAACGCCGTGCCCTGCGATACCGTCATCCTCGGCACCCTTTGCGATCTCACGCGCATAATGAGGATAGACAAGCCCGTCGTGCACGTGAGGTACGAGATAAGGGAGATCACCAAGCCCGATCTCGCGGACATAATAGAGCGCTTCCTCGCCGAGAGAGGGCTGGCCTAACCCCCTGGGGGCCCGGGGGCATCGGGAAAGCTTAAAATCTCCCCTCCTGCCCCCTACCCGCTGGGCGGCCGTAGTCTAGCCTGGACCAGGACCCCGGCCTGCCACGCCGGTGACCCGGGTTCAAATCCCGGCGGCCGCACCACCTCCCCCCATCATCCCGCATCTCCCCTAAGGCCACGACAGTATAACGGCCATCGCAGAGGGTCAGTAGCGGGAGGACTTGGAGCGTTTAAGGCCGTACCGAAGAGCTCTTGAAGAAGCCGAAATCTTAAAATACCCTCCCGCAGCCTTCAGACCCGCGGAGGACGGCCGGGAAAGGGGCCGTGGCCCAGCCAGGGAGGGCGGCGGGCTCCAGAGCGCTACGGGTTCGCTCGACCCGCTCGCGCGGGGATGAAGAAGCTCTGGAGCGGAGGAACCCGTCGGTCGTGGGTTCAAATCC
>CAYNQQ010000090.1:0-4383 GCA_964399385.1 uncultured Candidatus Bathyarchaeia archaeon
CCCACGTCCAGCCCATGCGGGCGTAGCGGTAGCCCGTCGTCCAGGTGCTCGGGACCGAGTAGCCCACGCCCGAGCGGGTGGTCGGGGTCCTGGGCTCTACGTCCTTGAAATGGTCCTCCGGCCTAAGGAGGCGGCCGGCGTTCACCTCTGAGCCAGCTATGTGGGCGTGTATGTCGACTCCACCCGGCATGACTATCATACCGGAGGCATCTATGACGTACGCCTCCTTCTCGGGCACGTCCTCGACCACCTTGCCGTCTCTGATGGCTATATCCATCCGCTCGCCGTCTATGCCGTTGAGGGGGTCGAATACCACGCCGTTCTTTATGAGTATCGCCCTCCTGGCCTTACCGGGGGCCACCTCCACCACCGGCCCTCAGGGGCGGGAGGAGCAGCCTATTTATCGGTTGGGGCGAAATCCTGCCAACGCTAAATACGGCGGGGCCCCGCCCCGGTGTGGGTGAGGCGGTCCTGAAGATAGTGTTCTCGGAGGAGTGCCTGGGCTACGGGTCGCCCTACCACCCAGAGAACCCGCTCAGGGTGAAGCTGGCCTACGAGTACCTGAGGGACCGCTATGATTTCATAGAGGCCAGGCCAGCCGAGGAAGCGGACATACTCCTCGTCCACGAGCCGGAGTACGTCGAGAAGATAAAGCGTGGTGATTTCCACGACCCGGATACGCCTGCCTACGAGGGCATATATGAATACGCGAGGCTCTCCGCTGGCGGGGCCATAATAGCGGCCGAGGAACTCGCCTTCTCCCTCATGAGGCCCCCGGGCCACCACGCTGGGCGCAGGGGTCTCGCCCTCGGGGCCCCGACGCTCGGCTTCTGCTACTTCAACAACATAGCCATAGCCGTGAGGAAGAAGGGCAAGAGGACCCTGATAGTAGATATAGATACGCACCACGGGAACGGGACCCAGGAGATTTTCCAGGGCTGCGAGGACGTGGTCTACATATCGCTCCATACCTGGGGCATATACCCGGGCACAGGCTACCGGAGCGAGGGCAACTGCTACAATTACCCCCTGCCCCCCGGGACAGATGACGAGCTCTACCTGAAGACGCTCAGGAAGGCTCTCAGCGTGATAGATCCATCGGATTTCGAGCTCGTGGCCGTCTCGGCCGGTTTCGACACGCTGAAGGGGGACCTCGGGGGCATGAGGCTCACGGTCGGCTGCTACCGCGAGATAGGGAAGCTCATAGCCTCCCTCGGTCTCCCGGTCTTCGCGGTCCTTGAGGGCGGCTACACCAGCAAGCTCGGGGAGTGCATCGACAACTTCATAAGAGGGCTCGAGGAAGGCTAAAGGAACCTATCGAGGCCCAGCTCCTCCAGCTTCTCGGGCGTGGGCCTCCCCTGCTCATCCCAGCCCCTGAGCCGGTAGTACTCGTCTATCATGCGGTCCAGCAGGGCCCTATCCATCCTCGCCATACGCCCGTCGGGCATCGGCAGGGGCTCCTCGAGGGCCCTCGGCGGGAGGGTGTCGTCGGGCCGGGAGATGCCTGCCTCCCTGATGTTGAAGACCCTCACGAGGTTCCAGATGCGCTCCCCGGTCCTGAGGTACTCCCGCACGTCATATTCGAGGCCGGCCGCCATCCTTAGGCCGTCTATGAAGTCCTCTACCCCGAGGGGGGCGAAATCACAAACTATGAGAGAGAAGGCAGCGGCTCTCTCGTCCTGGACGGATTTGACGAACTCCACCAGCCCTTCCGTCGAGAAACGCCTCAGCCTCCCATCTATCTCGGCCCTCACGGTCCAGGCCCTCTGGTGGCAGCCCCCTCTATCGGCCGTGGCGTAGGCCAGGGCCATGCCCCAGGAGGCCCTGGGGTCGTAGCCCGGGAGCTCCATGCCCTTGACGTGCATGGCCATCCTGACGGCCTTGGGCCCGAGCTCCTCGGCCGCCCTCATCACGCCCTCAGCCAGGAGGTCCCCTATCCCCTCGCGGTAGGCTATCTTCCTTATCAACTCCCTCTGGCCCTCGGCGTCCCCGAACCCGGGGGCATCCTCGAGGAGCCCTTTCTCGCCAGCCTCCATGGCGAAGCCCACCACCACGCCCGTTGAGATGCCGTCCAGGCCGAGCTCGGTGGCCATCTTGATGGACCTGGCCACCTCCAGGGCATCCTTTATCCCGTCGTTGGCCCCCATCATGGCCAGGATCTCGTACTCTACCTTGACGGCCCCCTCGGGCAGGTGGACCACCTTGCCGCACCTCATGGGGCAGTAGGCGCAGCCCACGTCCCGTGCCACATGGGCCCTCAGGTAGGAGGCCGTGAGGCCGTAATGGCTCTCTATGAAGCCCGATGTGAAGTTCCTCGTGGGGAGGAAGCCGAGCCTATTCATGGGCTCTACCCAGTAGGAGGTGCCCACGGCCCTACGTATGTGGTAGAAGGGGCTCTCCCTCATCTTCCCGTACAACTGCCTTACAAGGGACCTGAAGCCCGCCGGGTCCCGGACCTGGATCTTGCCTCTCACGGCCCTGACGGCCACGGCCTTCAGGCGTTTGGACCCCATCACGGCGCCAGCTCCTCCCCTGCCGGCCACCCCGGAGCGCCAGGGGTCCTCATCCCTATCGAATACTATGCAGGCGAAACGGACGAGGTTCTCGCCGGCGGGCCCTATCACCGCCACGTGGGCCCTGGGGTCCGTCTCGGCCCTGACGAGTTCCACGGACCTCCCCGTGGTCTGGCCCCAGATGCGGGAGGCATCCCTGAGTTCCACGCCCTCCTCGCTGAGCCAGATGTAGATCGGGTCCTTGGACGAGCCTCTTATCACGAGACCATCGAGGCCCAGCCTCCTGAGCTCAGGCCCGAACCACCCCCCGGCGTGCGAGTCCAAGAAGAGACCCGTCAGGGGGGATTTCGTGATGACCACCATGCGCCCCGAGGTCGGGTAGCCTGTCCCGGTGAGGGGGCCAGTGAGGAACATGAGGAGGTTATCGGGCGAAAACGGGTCGGTCTTGGGCCTCAGGTGCTTGTAGAGCAGGTAGGCCCCGAGGCCCTTCCCGCCTATGAAAGCCCTGACGACCTCCTCTCCTACCTCGAGGACCTCGTGCGTCTGGCGGTCGAGGTCGAGGAAGAGGAGGCGTCCGAACATGCTACCACCTCACGGGAAGAGGGCCATATGGGCCTTCCCCGGGCTTCCTGACGTATATGCGTATATCCAGAGCAGGTCAGAGAGTATGGCCTGGGCGGTGGCCCTTGGGCCAGCCCCAACTCCCATTATGAGGACATCGCCAACCGTGTCCGTGCTGAATATCAGCGCGTTCAGGACGCCATCCACATGGGCCAGGGGGTCGGAGGAGGGCACCTTCCTCGGCTTAACGCTCGCCAGCACGGTCCCTCCTTCCTTCCTGACCTCGGCCACGAGCTTCACCTTAGCCCCACCGCGGGCTGCGGCCCTGAGCTCCTCGGGCCTGAGGCCCGTTATGCCCTCCCTCTCGACCTCCGAGACGGAGAGCTGGTGTCCCATGAAGACGTTCGCGAGAATCATGACCTTGGCCACGGCATCCCAGCCCTCCACATCAGCGGTCGGGTCCGGCTCCGCTATGCCGAGCTCCTGGGCTCTCCTGAGGGCCTCCTCGTAGGGCATGCCCTTCTCCATCTCGGTCAATATGAAATTCGTGGTGCCATTTATGATGCCTCTTATGCGCTTCACCTCGGCCCCCCTCAGGCATTCCGAGGCCATGCTTATGCAGGGCGTCCCACTCATCACCGTGCCCTCGAAGCGCAGGAAAACCCCTTTACGGGCCGCCAATTCCCTCAGCTCCTTATACCTCAAGGCTATCGGGCCCTTGTTCGTTGTAACGACGTGCTTGCCGCTCGAGAGGGCCTCTCTTATATGGGTATAACCCGGCTCGCCCGTCTCGAGGTTGGTGGGCGTGGCCTCGACCACCACATCCACGCCGTCCTCCCTCACGAGGTCGAGGGAACCGAATTCCTCGAACTTCACGGCGCCCGGGTAGGATAGTATGGTGCTTTCGCGCCTGCTGACCTCCAGGAGGCGGGCCAGGTCGAGGCCCCGCTCATCATAGACAGAGCCCTTAACCAGGTCGGTTATGCCTACCACCCTCAGGTCGAGGCCATACCGCTCCCTCAGAGCCCCCTGTTTCTCCAGGAGGAGCTCCGCGAACCCCGTCCCGACCGTGCCGAAGCCCACGAGCCCTATCCTAAGCTCCAAGCCAACCCGGGCGGGGGATGGCCTATCCCGGGCTTAAAAAGCTTGGGCTCAGGAGCCTGTCTCAGCTTAATACGCGGCCCTCGGACCTGGGCCGGGCATGACGGTCAGAGGGCCCGTGAGGCACATCAGGATTAGGCCGGGCATGACGGTCGGCTCCCTGCTGGCCCAGATGGAGGAGGCAGGCGTCCTCGGGGCCGGTAAGCTC
>CAYNQQ010000091.1:0-4362 GCA_964399385.1 uncultured Candidatus Bathyarchaeia archaeon
CCCGAGATAAACTGGATATGCCACCCGAGCCAGAGGGGGCGCGTCTTCAGGGGGAAGACGGGCGCCGGCCGGAGGATGAGAGGGCTCCTCCACAAGGGCAAGAAGGCCGAGAAGCTCAGGCCGAGCAAGAGAGCCGCCTGGCTCAGGAAGCTGAGGAAGAAGGCGAAGAAGAAAGGCATAACCAGGGTCCTTAAGCACCTGCTATAACCCGGATATCCGGCCGGGCGGGCATGGGGCTTTAGAGGACGAAGACCAGGGCTACCACGACACAGCCGAAGACGCCCTGCGGGACCTTCATCACCTCAAATCTCCTCTTGATCTCCTTCAGCTTGAAGTTGCGGGCACTTGCCATCTCCTTTATACGGGCATCAAGGGCCATGAGGAGGCCCCGCCTATCATAATGGCCCTCCGCCTCGGCCACGAGCCCCATCCTGCCCTCCTCCTCCCAGGCCCAGGCGAGACCAGCCCCTATCGTCTCCCCCGGGAGCCCTATGGCCTTCGCCATGACGACCGGCGCTATGGCCCCGGCATCGAGCTTCTTCCAGCGCCTCTCCCTGCACCTCGGCGGTATTATGGAGGACACCGGCAGGAGGTTACAGTGGGCTATCCCGGCCTCCATCAGGGCCTTATCGAAGGCATTCATGGGCGAGACGGGGCTGGTCCCCCTCCCGCTCGTCAGGAAGAATTCCCTCGGCACCAGCGCCATAGCTCTTGACCTCCCCGTATTCCCACCCGACGATGATGGCGCCGAACCGTAAATAACCTTAACGCCCATCGGGCCGGGAGAGGGCGAAAAGCCTTATTCTGAACGGTCTAATCCGGAGGAAGAGCCCGGAGGAGGGATGATCAGCACGGTGGAAGACGGACTTCTCAGAGCAGGTGCCCCGCCCCCGCTACTGGCCGTAGATCGTGATGCCAGCCAGCACGGCGGCTACGATGGCTATATCCACCGCGCTCAAGCCCACCGTCATCACCTCGGCTTAAACCTTTAACCCTGTCGGGGCCATGGGGCCTGGACCAGCCTTGACGGAGGGAGTAGCCAAGACCGCGATAGCGTACCACGAGAAGTTCTCGCAGTATGATCTCGGCCCCGGCCACCCGTACAGGGGCGATAGGTTCCCGAGGGCCTGGGGGTTCTTCAGGGAGATGGGGCTCCTGGACAGGCCCGAGGTCGTCATCGTGGAGCCCGAGCCGGCCAGCAGGGAGGATCTGCTGAGGGTGCACGACGAGAGGTACGTGGACCTCATCTTCAGGCTCTCGGAGCGCTCAAGGCCCTACGATTGGGAGACTCCCTGCTCGCCCGAGATCCTCGAGGCCGCCCTCCTCATAACGGGCGGGGGCCTGGCGGTGGGCTCCATGGTCATGGAAGGCGAGGTCGAGAAGGGGGTGGCCATAGGAGGGGGCTTTCACCACGCGGGCAGGGATTACGGCGGCGGCTTCTGCCTCTTCAACGACGTGGCCATCCTCGCGGTCTCCCTGAGGGAGCGCTACGGCCTTGAGAGGATAATGATAGTCGACCACGATGTCCACGCCGGGAACGGGACGAGCGATATATTCTACTCCGACCCGGGCGTCCTCTTCATATCCATACACCAGGACCCGAGGACCATTTACCCGGGGACGGGCTTCATCCACCAGATAGGCTCGGGGCCCGGCAAGGGCTACAACGTCAATATCCCCCTGCCCCCCAGGACGGGCGATGAGAGCTACATGAGGGTCCTCGAGGAACTCGTCAGGCCTCTGGCCGAGGAGTTCGAGCCCCAGGTGATCATATCTAACGGTGGTTCGGACCCGCACTTCATGGACCTCCTCGGGAGCCTGAACATAACGGCGAGGGGCTTCTACTCGATAACCCGTTTCCTCACGGGCCTGGCCGACGAGCTCTGCGCTGGCCGCTACATCCTCATGCCCGGGAGCGGCTACAACCCATCGGTCCTCCCGAGGTCCTGGTACGCCCTGGTGGCGGGCGCCATGAGGCTGGGCCCTGAAGGCACCGAGGAACCCCGAAGGCCCTCCCCGGAGCCCGATTACGTGAAGAAAGAGGTCGAGAAAATCATATCAGAGGTCAAGGAGACGCTCGAGCCCTACTGGCGGTGCTTCAGGGCTTAGCGCCCTCCTTCCTGAGCTCGCGGAGGCCCCAGGATACCAAGATGGGGCCCAGGACCGAGCAGGCCCCGGATGGCACGAGCAGTATGTCCGGCATCAGGATGGAGCACCCTATCGTTATGGCCAGGAGGGCCGAGGCCAGGACGTAGAAGTAGGGCTTGTCCGAGGAGAAGGCCTCGGAGAACAGGATTCCGGACGCGAGGTATGAGGCCACCAGGGCAGAGATCAGGGGCGTGTGCAGGGACGCGTAGGCCCCGAGGAAGAGACCTGTCCCTATCAGTAGGCCCCCGGCCACGAGGTAGAGCCTCGCCAAGACGGGCCTCGCTATCCTCATGCCGGCACCGGACTTAGCTTCCCACACGCCTTTTATACTTAAAGGCCCAAGCCGGTCCCGTGAAGGCCGAGGTATTCTTCACGGACATGAGGGCGAGGAAGCCCGAGGAGGCCTCCGTTAAGAAGCTCTCGAGGCTGCTGGAGCGCTCTGGCGTCCTGGACGTGGTGGAGAAAGGGGATCTCGTGGCCATAAAGGTCCACCTCGGGACGCCCGGGAACCAACGCCACATTAGGCCCCACCACGTCAGGGTGGTCGTTGAGGCCGTCAGGGAGCGGGGAGGGCACCCGTTCGTCACGGACACCACGGGCATAAGCCTCCTGAGCCCGAGGGGGGACGCGATAAAGGTCCTGAGGGCTGCTGCCCTCAACGGCTTCACGCCCGAGACGGTAGGGGCCCCGATAATAGTGGCCGATGGGCTGAAGGGCTTCTCGGGCGTGAGAGTGAAGGTGGACGGCTTCAGGCTGAAGGAGGTAGAGGTGGCCCAGGCCATAGCAGAGGCAGACGCCATGATATCCCTGGCCCACGCGAAAGGCCACCCGAGGACGGGCCTCGGGGGAGCCCTTAAGAACATAGGGGTAGGCTGCCTGACGAAGAAGGGAAGGGCCCCCCTCCACCTGGCCAAGAAGCCCCAGGTGAAACCCGAGCTCTGCGATGGGTGCGGCCTCTGTGCCGATTTCTGCCCGGCGGGGGCCATAGTGAAGGAAGGAGATGCCTATAGGATAGACCAGGAGAAGTGTCTCTGGGCCTGCGGCTGCTGGGAGCTCTGCCCGAGGAAGGCCATAACGGGCTGGTCCGAGATGCACCACCCGAGCAACGAGGAGCTCTGCATCAGGGTGGCGGATGCCTTCAAGGCCGTGGTCAACCTCTTCGGGGAGGGCAAGGTGGCCTACGTCAACCTCGCCTACGACATAACGCCGCACTGCGATTGCTTCCCCTGGGGGGATGTGCCCATGGTGCCGGATATAGGCATGCTGGCCTCCAGGGACCCGGTGGCCATAGACAAGGCCTGCATAGACCTGATAAACGAGGCCCCCGGCCTGCCCGGCTCCGCCTCGGAGGACGTGGGGGCCCTCGGGCCCGGGGCCGATAAGATATCGGCTCTCTCGGAGTGGGGGCCCTTCAAGCCCTTCAGGAAGCAGGGAGGGCCCATGTGGAAGGCATATATCGAGTGGGCCGCTAAAGCCGGGCTCGGCACACCCGATTACGAGCTCGTGGAGATAACATGACGCTGGGGCTCAGCGCTGGCTAACATGCTCACCCCTCGCCGATAGCCGGTCTCATCACGGCCACCGGATAGGCGGCCCGGCCTCACTTAAGCAAGCGCACTTGGCTTAGAGCACCCTCCAGCTCCAAAAGCCTTATCTTGAGCTCGAGCCCTGGGGTGAAACCTCCTATCGTGCCGTCCGCCCTCACGACCCTGTGACACGGTATTATTATGGGCATGGGGTTTGCCTTCACGGCCTGCCCCACAGCCCGGTAAGCCCTCGGGCGACCCACGGCCCTCGCGAGCCATGAGTAAGAACGGGTCTGGCCGTAGGGGATGGTTCTTATGGCCTCCCAGACCGCCCTCTGGAAGGGCGTGCCCCATGCGAACCATATGGGTATGGTGAAGGACACGGGCCTCCCGGAGAAGTAGGCATCGAGCTCCTCCCGGAGCTCCCCAGGCAGGTCGCCGGCCCTGATGTCCCCTGCCAGGCCCTTCCTGGCCAAAAGGGCCCTGAGGTCATCCGGGCCCCTGAGGGAGGAGGCGAATAGGCCTTTCTCCGTGAAGGCAAAAGCGAGCTCGCCTATGGGTGCCTCATAAGAGGCTATCCTCACTCTCAAGGCCCAGCAGCCTCGTGAGTTCCGGCCCAGGGGGGCCTATGCGCCCTTCCTCTACCTCCCTGATGGTCTTATCCACTTCCTCCCTGACCTTCTCGGCC
>CAYNQQ010000092.1:0-4340 GCA_964399385.1 uncultured Candidatus Bathyarchaeia archaeon
TCGGGCAAGAAGCGCCGTGAGATCCTGCAGAAGCTCGTTGAGGACGTGAGGCGTGAGGACCGCGAGAGGATGGAGGACAGCGTGAGAGCTGCCCTCGGCGACCTGCTCATCGTCAAGCGCCTCGAGGCCCTCGAGAGCAAGGTAGATAGGCTGTCCGAGGACATCAAGGACGTGAAGAACATCCTCCAGAGCGATATGGGCCGCGTTCAGCAGACGCACCTCGAGATCATCAGGAGCATCGTCCTCGAACACGCCTCCTCCGCGAAACGCACGCCCACGAAACGCGTGGCATTCCCAGTGGCTTAAGGAGGCGATAGGACATGAGGCTCAGAATCCTGCGCCCGGACAAGGAAGCCAGGGAGCTGTTCGAGGCCTGGCGCCGTGGGGAGGCCGGAGATGAGGAGCTACTGGACCACGCCTACGAGGCCAAGCCCTTCAACGAGGTAATCAACGCGGTAGCCTCCATGACCAAGGAGGGGGTCTGGGGCGTAATCATAGCCGCCAGCAACGATATCATACTCGAGGCGAGGCCCGATGGCAGTACCAACCTGGAGAGCTTCGTCGTCCTGATGGAGGCCCTGGCCCTAACCTACGGCGACATCTACATACTGATGATCCACAACCGGCCCTCCATCGAGAGGGCAGCCCGGATACTCTGGGATCTGGGCTACGTGCCCGTGGTGGTGGGCGAGGAGACCGACCGCATCTCCACGGTGGTCATGGAGAGGAAGCTCGGCAACGGGCTCTGCGTGCGCTTCTTCCTCGGGCGCCTGAGCTCCCGCGGCCTGGGCAAGCTCCTCGAGACGCAGTTCTCGGGAGAGGCTGCCGATCTCCAGGCCCAGCTGCCCGAGGAGACCGCCACCAGGCTGTTCCTGAAGGTGTTGGAGCTCAGGAACGGCCGGGTCCTGGGCATCATATGGAGCCGCGGCGCCACCGGAGATACCGTCCTCACGGAGCTCCTCAGGATCAACGATGACCCAAGGGCCTTCCTGTCCGTCCCCTTCGCCACCGTCAATGCCCTTATCGTAATAGACAGGCCTGCGAGGAGGGCCCTCAATCCGGACGAGCGGCTGGCCAAGCTCGAGGGCAGCGCCCGCCTCATGCACAAGATCTACGCCAGGCTCGGCCCCAGGACTGGCAGCGGTCAGCTCTCCCTGGCGGCCGGCATAGCCGCCGATAGAGGCGGCCCTCACAAGCTGGCCTTCACCTTCGCCAGCCTGATGGAGCTGAACCTCGCCCGGTTCAGAGCGGATAACAAACTCGATCCGACGGACGTGGTGAGCTGGATCGCGTACGAGTGTTGGGAGCGCCTGGTAAAGCCCTTCACACCTCTCCACATCGGCGAGCGCAAGCTCACGCCTTTCAGGCCGCTCGTGGGCGTGGGTTATGCCTGGGCCCAGGAGAAGACTATAGCGGCCATAGCCGAGTGCAGCGATCGGGCCAACGAGAGAGACGAGTTCACCAGGGCCGTGGCGAGGGCTATCCTCAACAGCCTCACCCTCTTCTACGAGGCCGAGACGCTCAGCACCCTCCTCGGCCGCGATGTGCAGAGCCTGGCAGATGCGGCAGCCGATCTGGTCTTCGGCGCCCTGGTCCTCGTCTTCTACCCCGCCGAGCTCAACTTGCCGGAGAGCAGGGGCAGGGAGAGGCTCCTGAACTGCATCACCAGTGCCTTCGAGGAGCTCGGCATAGCGAACTGGAGGCTCATCTGGGTGCCTCTAAAGGAGGCCGGGAATGTGGTGCACATCCTGGTCTGGACGCTGCTCAACCAGCTCCAGGCCCTGGACTCGGAGTTTGAGCTGGGCCGTTATAACGAGCGTGTCCGCCGCCCGGGCGAGGGCGCCATATACGTCCATACCCACCGCTTCAGGAAGCTGGTTGAGACCTCCAGGTCCTTTGACACGGGCGCCATAGGCTCTGGCCACGCTGGCTTCATGCCCTGGTACCACCGGGTGCTTCTCGCCATCTACCGCCGTTTCTTCGGCACCGTATGGCAGCCTCCAGGCCGGAGGGCACCATTCGGAGGGCCCCTCAGGCCGGCCGGAGAGCAGGAGGAAGCCCGGCCTGGCGAGGGGGAGCAAGGGGAAGAGAGATGGAGCGGAGAGGATATGAGGACTTCGTGAGTCTGGGGGCCAGGACCCGGCCCCCACAACCCGGGCAGGATAGCCGTGATAATCCTGATCAGGACCCGATCAGGACGGCCGTAGAGGAGCTGAAGAGGCGCATAAAAGAGCTTGAGGAAGCCAAGAAGAGAGAAGAGGCGAACCTTAAAAGGCTCAAGGGCGAGATAGAACGCCTGAGGAAGATCACAGGGCTCGGGGAAGGCGTTCTCCAGCAGGAGGTCCTCCGCGAGCTCGGGAGCAGGCTCCTAAGGCTCGAGCGCGAGGCAGAGCAGATCGAGACCCAGATCCTGATGATAGACAGCCTCATCCACATCCTACTCGCCATAGATCTATGGCTCAGGAGGGAGGTCCTGACGTCCAAGGGGAAGCTGGCCGTCCTGAGGAAAGTCCTCAAGCAGCTCGGGCCCCTCCCAACGCTCGTGAGGATCATCATGGCCGTCCTGAACATGGCCGGCCTCCCCACGGCCCCCTTCATGCCCGTGGCGAGGGTATGAGGCCGGGCCCCCCGTGGGAGAACGCTTAAGGCCGATGGGGGGCCAGCGCTCGGGGCGATGAGGTATCAGGGTTACGCGAGCGCGGAGCCATGACCGGAAGGCATTAGGCCGAGCCCCCGAGCGGCCCGGTAAGTTAAGGATAAACACAACTCAGCGGCTCTCCAATCTCTTGAACACCGTATCATGTTCTTCCATTAAGTAATACGCCCTGATACCCGCCCTCCTGGCATTTTCAACCTGCGTCCTGTCGTTCGATATCAGCGTGGACTTGGTGAGTTCCGCGGCGGCTATGTAATAGGCATCTGCGGCTCTACAACCGGTTTTGAGGGCTATGTCGAGACATGAGGAGAAAATGGTAGCTTCATCTAAGAGCACCATGTTCTTCCTGGCGTAATCGATGGCTAGCCTGGCCAGGTCGGCATCGTAACGTGAGATGACGCCGGCCAGCTCAATGAGCAGTAGGTTCGGGGCGTACTTGGGCTTTCCACGGGCTAAGCGGAGGAGTTCTATGGCCAATTTCCTCCTCGTCCCCTCCCTCGGGGCGAAGATATCGACCAGGATGGAGGCATCTATTACGAGGCTCATCTCCTACCCCTTATTAGAGCCTCGAGCGGGTCATCCCCTATGGTTACCCCCTTCTCCTCGATGAGCTTATCTACTCTGGCCACTACGTCATCTATATCCTCCTCAATTATGACCACGCCCCTGGTGCCCTCAGGCAGCTCGACATGTCTTAGGGGCCTGAACACGCCCCGCTCATATACTACCTCGATGGCTTTCGTCAAGCCCTAACGCCTCATAGTATCTCAGATGGGCGGGATAGATTAGCTTAACGCGAGGAGGCTAATCACATGGCCTCCCGACCCGGGGGGCCCAGGCCGAACCACACGCCCTTGGGCGGGCCAGGGCGGCCGTACTTCTCCAGGCCGTAGCGCCTGAGGGGCTTGGTGAGGTGCCTCTGGGACCTCGGTGGCGGTAGGTAGAGGCCCGGCCTTATGTCCCTCGGGGCCCTGACGAGCACCTTCCTGGCCCCGGGCTCCCTGTGCCGGCACCTCGGGCATCTGAAGCCCTTCCCGGTCCCCATGGACTTCATGCGCTTCCCGCACCTCGGGCACCTCGGGTTCTCGGGCAGCAGCTTATCGGCCAGCTCGAGCACGACCAGCTTCTCGATGTTGAGGGTAAGCCTACCCCCGGGCCCTGCCCTGACCCCGCCGGCTACCTCGACCAGATCCCCGGGCCAGAGGGCCTTGGCGACCTCCCTCAGCCGCCCTGAGGGCTCGTAGGCCGCGCAATCTATGGTCCCGGAGCCATCCGATACGGGGAAGATGACGTGGCCGCCCGGTATGACCCTGGGCTCGCCAGCCACGCGCCCCCTGACCACGGCCGGGATATGGGGCCTTAGTTCCCTCACCAACCTGCGGACGAGGTGGGCATCGGTGCCCTGGTTGGTCCTGAAGATGGCCCAGCGCTCCACGGGCTCCCCTATGACCAGCATCCCGAAGGCCCTAAGGACCACATCGGGCCCCTCGCCCCTTATGCCCAGGAGGACGGGGTCCGGGCCCCTCGGCGTTATGAGCACCCGGCCCGTCTCCGGGTCGTAGTTGTTGAAGGTGAGGGGCCTGGTCGCCTCGTCCATCCTGATGACGGAAGAGGGCTCGACCAGCCTGGGCTTCCCCCTGTTCCCCGGCTCCCTGTAGGCGAGGAGCTCGTAGGTGTGGTCGCC